>JAFLED010000136.1 GCA_017302045.1 Spirochaetota bacterium | reverse complement strand
GGCTCGATAAAGAAATGCCCGAGATGAAAGCGCGCGCAATCGGCATTCCTGTGATGTTTGCGCTGCTCATGAAACAGGCGATACCCGGTATGATTGTGTCGATGCTGACATCGTTTCTGCTCATCACCGTCTCGATGATCTGGGGTTTCAAAAGCCTCAAGATCGGCCTTTTATCGATGATTCCCAATGTCTGGCCGGTGCTCTTTCTCTATGGGCTACTCGGTATCACCGGTTACACTGTCGACCTCGGGGTCTCGGTTGTAGGTATAATTACCCTCGGTATTGCGGTCGACGATACGATTCACTTTCTTGCGAAATTTCTGCGCGCACACCGCTCAGGCAAAAATAATAAAGAAGCAATTCTGCATACGCTGCGCGAAACCGGGGGCGCACTGATCATGACCTCGGTGATTCTCGTCGTCGGTTTCGGCATTCTGATTTTCAGCGGCTTTCTCGTGAACGCCAATATGGGATTACTCTCGGCGATCATTATTGCACTGGCCTTGCTGGCCGACTTCGTGATCACGCCAGCGGTACTCATCACCCTCTTTAAAGAGAAAGACTTCGACGAGAATACGGCCGAAGTATAGAGCCATGTCAGGAATGAGCCTTGAAAATCAGAAACGCTAATTTTGCCTTCGGCAAAATCACGCAAAACGGCCGCGACTTGCAATGCAAGCCGCCGGCCTGTTTCTGATTTTCAGTTTCGCCGTTCGGGCGAAACCCGGCTCATTCCTGACAATGCTGTCATTAGTTTACACGCCATCTGAGCCCGCAAAGACATCCGCGTGAGCACATTTGACCTCTTCAACCCCACCGATGACCACAAAGCGCTGCGTGAGTTGACGCATGACCTTGCAAAAGGCGTCATCGAACCGCAAGTCAAAGAGTTCGACGAAAAAGAAACGCTGAACGAGGCGCTGCTGCGCCGCATGGGCAGCGAGTATAACCTGTTTGGTATTACGATACCCGCCGAGGCAGGCGGTCACGGACTCGACGCCACCGCTTCGGTCATCGTGCATGAAGAGCTCAGCTACTCAGACGCGGCTTTTACCTTAAGCTACCTCGCTCACGAAGTTTTGTTCGTGAACAATCTTTACCACGCGGCGCAGCAGCCCCTGCGCGATAAATATATTCCCCCGGTTCTCGACGGTACGGCAATTGCGGGTATGGCCATGTCAGAGCCCGGCGCGGGCACCGACGTTCTGGGTATGACTACAACTGCCGAGAAAAAGGGCGATAAGTATATTCTGAACGGTGTCAAACAGTGGATCACGAACGGTAATGTTGGCCGCTACTTTCTCGTCTATGCACGCACCGAAAAGGGCAACCGCCAGGCGCTTTCAAGCTTTCTTGTCGAATCTACCTGGAAAGGATTCAGCGTCGGCAAAAAAGAAATCAAAATGGGTATACGCCAGTCGCCGACCTGCCAGCTGATTTTTGAAGACGTCGAAGTCCCGGCGGATAACCTCATCGGCGCAGAACATGGCGCGCTGACGCACATGATGCGTAACCTCGAGATCGAGCGCCTGACGCTTGCAGCGATGTCGATCGGCATTGCCCGCAGGGCTTTGGACGAAATGATTCGCTATGCGAGCCTCGACCGCAGTGCCTTCGGCAAAAAACTTGCGGATTTCGGCCAGATACAGCAGCTCATTGCCGAATCGTACTCCCGCTACCGCGCGAGCCGCGCGCTCGTTTATGAAACGGCGTTACGTGTGAACCCCAACTCGCGCGAGTCGCTTTCGGCCGCGGCGGCCAAGCTGTCGGCGACGCAGATGGCCGAATACGTCGCGCGCGCGGCGATACAGGTGTTTGGCGGCTACGGTTACACCCGCGAATACCCGGTTGAAAAACTCCTGCGGGATGCAATCCTGCTCTCGATTGGCGGCGGCACGAACGAAGCGATGCAGAAGAATATTATGAAGGACCTCAGGGACACGATTTCCTGATTTAAATTCCCGTTGACACAGCGCCTTGCCTCTGAAAGCCACTGGCAGAGTGTTCCTGAGATTCACCGGCGCTTTCGCCCTTCTTTCGCTTTTGGTACCGGCGCTTGCGGCCGCAAAACCCTATCTTTCGTCAGGCGATCACTCGCGGCTCGTTAACCGCCTGACCTGCAAAGTCACAGACGCCGACCCAACGGTGAAAATCAAACCTCGCAAGGTCGTCTATGGCCATTCGAAAAAGAAGAAGCCGTTGGTCGCATGGATCGTCGAACCTGCGAAAGAAAACCGCGACGAAGCGCAGAATGTCTATCTCATCGGCGCGCAGCATGGCGACGAACGCACCACAAGCCGTGCCCTCGATTATTTTGTGCGCGAACTCAAACTGGTGAGCGACGACTACCGCAACGAAAGGCGTATCATCGTAATCCCCCTTTATAATCCCGACGGTTATAAGCGCAATGACCGCTTCGCGAACGAGCGCATCGATCTGAACCGCGACTTCCCAAGCTCCGATGGGGCCGAGGGTGCACCGAATGCCAAAGAGACACAGGCTTTTATGCGTCTGATGGAGAAATACCCGGCGAACCTCATTTATAATCTGCACCAACCGTTTCGCGTCGTGCTGTACTATCCCGAGCACGAAGAGATTGCCAAACCTTTCGGTTTGCTGTCCGATTATCCTCTGGGCTCCGATGTCGGCTACCCAACACCGGGTTCTTTAGGTACCTGGGCGCGCGAACAAAAGATACCGATCATCACCGTCGAGCTGTCGCGTTCGATGAAAAAAGCCATGGCGCCGTTCATATACGAAGAGATTCGGCTGGCACTCTTTCACGCCTCGTTCGGATGCATACCGCGGTCGGCGCGCAATTCACAGCTGGAGAGATACCTGGCGGAGTGATGCTGGCGCGGCTTAGAAAAATTTTTCTTAACCCGATTCCATGGACGCGCGGCAACCTGCTGCGCCGCCGCGGCGCGATCATTCTCATCACCGCAACGCTGATTCTGACGCTCACCGCTTCGGTAGCGCTCGTCTATGTGCGCTTTGCGCTCAACGAATACCGCGGCGTCTCGACCGCGGGCAACCGCGAAAAATCGCTGCAGCTCGCGCAGAGCGGCCTCGAAACGGGGATACTCCTGCTGACACGCATACCGCTCGACTCGCTCTACGAATTTGGTATTTTTACGATCGCCCCGACGATACCCCTGGGTGGCGGTACGGTCTCGCTATCAATCAGCGAAGAGAGCGGAAAATTTAACGTCAACCGTCTTGTGCGCATGTTCGAAGATCAGACCGACGAAAAACAGCTCGAATACTTTCAGCGCCTGTCGGTTGCCCTCGGTATTCCCGTCGATCTCTGGCATGCGGTCATCGATTATGTCGACGAGAATAATACGCCGATGCCGCGCGGTGCCGAACGCGACGAATACGAACGCCTGATTCCGCCGCGCCGCATCAAAAACGGCAGAATGCAGGCGCTCGAAGAACTGTTGTTTATCCCTGGATTCGACTCGCGCCTTTTGTACGACGATTTGCGCTCGCTCGACCGCATCAAAAATACGTCGACGGCGTCTTTGAGCGACGCAGAAAAAGCCGCGATCACCCCTGCGGATTACATTCTGGCAAACAACATTACGACCTACCTGGTCTATAACGCCGATACTTCGACCGACCTGATCAATATCAACTCGGCACCCTACCACGTGATTCTGGCTCTTTCTGAGTTCATGACCCCAGTGGCGGCGCGTAAAATCGTCACCGAACGGGTCAAACGCGGGGGGCGCTTTAAGAGCATTGCCGACCTCGCAACCCTGCCCGAGCTGCAGATCACCACGACCGGTAGCCTCACCCTGTTCAAGGAGCTCTCGATACGCATCACCGACCAGAACCAGATTTATAAGATTGTTGCCGACGCGTCGATTGATTCGCAAGTAGCGCAGGTGATGGGAGTCCTCGACCCAAACGCGAAACGCCTGGTATTTTACTCGGAATGAACTCTTCGCAGATTTACGGATAAGTATGGCGCGCACACCGGTCGTCATAGAAATCAATAATTACGAGATCAAGGGTCTCGCGTTTCGCAGCGGCCTTGCGGGGCGGTCGTTTTTTCAGGCAGAATCGATGTTTCTTAATCCGGCGATGAGCACCGCCGAACAGGCCGCGCAGTTCGTCGCCGAGCGTTACCCGGGTGCGATCGGCGTTCATTTTAATGTGCCCTACGAGAGTCTTTTTACCCGCGAGCTCAGCTTTCCCTTCGCCGACCGCCGCAAGGTACGCGAGGTTCTACCCTTTGAGCTCGAGCCGCTGATACCGAATGACATCAATGACGTTGTTTTCGACAGCTATCTGACAACCCAGGCCTCGGGACAAATGACGCGCGCGATTGTCGCCGGCGCACGCAAAGACATCCTCATTCGTTTTCTCGACGAGTTTCGTAAGCGCGACGTCACGGTGCTGGGTATCTACACGCCGCACGACGCACTCTACCGCCTGCATCCATTCACCGGTCTCGAATCGTGCATCATGCTGCACGTTTCGCGGCTGGTTTCGATTATCGTCATCGTGCTGAACGGCGAATGGCGTTTTGCACGCGTCATGCCCGTCGGCTACGACTGGCTGATCGCAAAGCTGCGCAGTAAATGGAAGAGTGAGCCGGCGGAGATACACCGTATTTTGCTCGCCCTGCCTTCGAGTTTAGAAGACTCGAGCGACGTCGACGACTTTAAGAAAGCACATAAAATCACCAACCCCAAGTTCAAGGCGCTCACCGATGCGGTGGCCGAATTCACCCAGGTTATCAGCCGCGAGCTCGAGGTTTCGCTGCGCAACCTGCAGATCGACCAGGATCCCGACGCAGCCGGCGCGGTGACAGATAAAACGACCACGAAAGAAGAAACCGTCAAACCGTTCAATCCGGCTGATCTGCCTGTATCGCTGAGCTCAGATCTCAACAACGCGATCGTCATCGAAAACGCCCTCGCTTCAAATCTGAAACACCAGGTAGAAAAATTTCCCTATGAGCGTACACCGCTGGCATTACTCGACCGCGAGCACCTGATAACTATGGGTGGTGCTTATTCGCAGACGGTTTCGGGCAAAATGAACCTGCTCAAAGACGAACTCAAAAAATGGGTTGTCAGCTCGCAGACGGGTGCGTCGCGCATCGTGATTGGGCTCGCGGCGATCGCAGTCGTCGCCTTTGCTATTTCTTTCTTCGTCGACCTGAAGCGCCGTACGCAGCAACTGCGCGAGTGGGAAGACAGGCAGACGAAGGTTTTCCAGCAGTTTTTTGCCGGCGCGCAGATTCCCGAAGGCGTCTCGGCACTGACGTATGCCGGCGAGCTCGTGCGCAAAGAGAAACAAAAGACCGAGATTCTCGAAGTCTTTCTGAAGGCGCCCCGCCTTTCGGCAATTCTCGTGCAATTGCACCAGAATATATCCACCGAAGCGAATCTCGAAATCACGTCTTTTTATTATAACGACCGCGGCGTCGAAATTAACGGGCTTGTGCCCGACTTTGCGAAACTCGAAGATATCAAACGCTCGCTGGCCAAGGCTTCGCTACTGACTGGTATCGAAAGCAAGAACGAGAACTCGACCCCGGGACCCAACGGGCAAAACCGCATTAAATTTACACTGTTCTGCAAAGTGAAGAAGACCGAGGGCCAGACGCAGTGAAAAAGTTCTGGGAATCACTCCAACCGCGCGAGCGGACATATGTCATGTTGCTCGGTGCGTTTGTGGTCGTGCTCGGGCTTTTTTTCGCCGGCCGCTCATTCGCACGTTATATGACCGATATACGCGAGCGCTCCGACTCGGCGGAACGCGATACATTGCAGATCGAAAACCTGGGTCGCCAGTACCAGCTTTTGCAGGCGATGCGCACCGGCGACTCACAGCAACTCGACAATATGCTTTCGAGTATCGAGACGATGCTGAAGACGATCGGGTTACGCGACAAAGTCGGCAGTCTCACCCCCACAGATACCATCGTGCAGGAAAAATACCTCAAACGCGAGGTGAAGGTTTCGATCAAAGAAAGTCCGGCGAACCAGGTGCTCGATTTCATCCGGCAGATCGAACAGAGCACACAGACGCTGTATAAAGTCGAAAGTTTTAATTACCGGCCCGTGCTGAAGAAACCCGGCATCTACGATTTCAGCGTACAAATTTCGGGCTTCCAGAGAAAAAATGACGGAAAATGAGCTGAACGAAGAGACCGAATCGACGACACCCCCGCCTCCCCCTGAAGCGGAAAAATCGCTGGCGCGGACGCTGAAGCGCATAGCCCCCTTCGCAGCGGGTACTGCGGCTTTTCTGATCGGGCTGCTGCTGTTTGCACCGCTGGAATCGTATGCATTTATCGCGCTGCGCCAGCTGGGTGCAAGCGGCATTCAGGTTGAGATCGGCGACCTGTCGCTTTCCACGTTTGGCCGGTTTAAGGCGCAGAGCATCAAAATTCCGCTTTCGGGAGAAGGCGATAAACAAGGTGTACTGAAGATCGCCGAAGCCAAAGGCAAGGTCGGGCTTTTAGGTGCGATCACGGGCGATAAATTCGACTCCGAGGCCGAAGCCGTTATTCTTTCATTTGCCAAGGGAGATTTCGAACTCAAGGTCGACGCGCTTGAAATTTCTTCGGCGCTCGAACAAGTCAAATCGGGTGGCACAGGAAAACTGCTGAACGGTTCGTTTTCGCTCAGCGCAGAATCGGCGGTAGTGAAATACCGCGAAACCAAATACCTGAAAGAAGAGATCGTTATTCCTTTTCTGAAAATTATCCTCAAATGCCGCGCGCAGCAGAATAATATCGCGATCGAGAGCGGTGAGGCGATGGGCCGCCTCATCAACGCCCAGATCAGAGGTTCGGTGACTCTCGGCCCGCAAACCGATCTCAACCTGCAGATTACGCTCAAGCCCACGAACGAATTTTTCGAAAAATACCAGGACAAAGACCCGCGCACATTACTCAAATTTGCGGGTATTCTGCAAGACGACGGCCGCATCGAGTTCAGGGTCAAGGGTTCCATGACGCAGCCCGTGATCGAAGCGGTGACAGTCAAACCGGCGATACCCGGTATGCCATCGCCCACCCCCTGATCTTACGGGCTCTTTTTACTCTTAGCGGCTTTGGGTTTTGTCTGCGGCGTCAGCTTTGCGAGCTGCGGCCATTTTCTGAGTTCAAATGCCTGGTGATAATGGCGCAGCGAGCGCAGGAAAAGATGCGCAGCGTACGAATAATTGCGGTTATTATAAGCGGCCTGCGCACGGCTTTCATCCTGCTTGCCGACTTCGACCGTCGCAACGACTTTTTCTTTCGTATTCGTGTCGCTAAACGGTTCGGAGTTCTTTTCGTTAAACTGCTTTTGGTATTTATCGACAAGTTCGCGGAAAATTTCGGCGATGGACTTGAACTCGGGATTAAACCGCTCGTAAGACGCCTGCGCGCCTTTCAGCGCGGCGTTGCGATCGGTGTGTTTCGCTTCGCGGTAAGAGATAAGGCTCTTTTCAAAGCCGTCGATCTGCATGTCGATCGCGGTCATGCGCGCGGAAACCAGACCCGTCTCCTGGAAAAATCTCAGGTCTTTGATGTGCTGCGCACCCTTCGTGCGCAGCTTCTGGATATCGATGCCCGCGGCAAAAGCCGGAGCGACACAGACAAGGGCCGCGGCGGCGAGTATTGCTCCGGCGCGCTGGAGAAACACGGCTTTGTTTAACGCCCCTGGCCGGGACGCGCGCCTGGTGCCGGCGCAGGTGCCGCGGGACCGGGTTTTTTATCTTCGGTCTTTTTCACATCGGGCTGGTCGCCTTTCGGGTATTCAGGATTGATTTTCTTTTTCTCGGGGCGTTTTGTCGACAGCTCTTTGAACGCGTCTTTGAGCAGGGATTTTTTCTGGCCCGAGATCAAACCATAGTTATCGTCGTGGTGCAGAAAAAAGTTCATACCGTCGGTATACAGCTTGCGGTTCATCTGGTTGACCATGCTGTTCTTGACGCGCTCATAATCGCGTATCTTCTCGCGGTCGTCTTTGTTACGCGCGTCGTCCCAGGTCTGCGTCTGGTAATCAACTTTATCTTCGATCGGTGTCTTGGACTCGATCAGTGAAAGAAAGGCAAAACGTTTCGCGCGGCGTGCGCGTTTGATGCCGTCGATATAATAACGGATTTTATTGGAAAAAAGAAAGCGGTTATAGTTGTAGCCCATGTCACGAAACTGGCGCGCGACCTCGACGTCGCGGTAGCCGAGTTGCAGAAAGTGGGCGGATTTTTTGTCCTTCGACTGGATAATCGCGGGCGCGTTGAGATCCAACAAAGTACGTGAATCTTCGATATAACGTTTCTGCAAGACGTCGTAATAGAGGTCGAGCAGTATCTCCTGGCTGAGGCGAATTTCTTTGAAAGCGTCGACATAATTGCTTTCGAGGTAATAGAGATTGGCGTTAAAATTGTGCTGGTTCGCGTCCTTGAGGGCCTTTTCATTCTCGGGAGAACCGAAATTCGACACGCAGGTATTGGCAAACTCGGTAAAATAGCGGTTTTCACGCAATATTTTCTCGACGAAGCCCTGATCGGGTGCGGCGGCCTGAACCGTAGCCACGGCGGCAAAACAGAGCAAGAGTGCAATAAATGGACGCATTTTTCTCCTTAGAATCCGTCTCTAATATCGGCCATACGCTTGAGTCCTTCAAGCAAAAAAAGAGACTTAATTTTTAAAAGGCAGGCGTTGTCTCAGCGTATTCAGATTCTCTTCGGTCAGGCGGATGAACCGCGCCCCTGCCCTGAACTTACGCGATTTGGTATTATTGTCGACCCAGACAATCTGTACCGGCAGCTCGATCGGGTCTGAATCGATATTGAGGTGCAGGCTCAAGAGCTCGCCCGGTTCGGCATTTTCATCGAGCTCGAAAGAAATGCCTTCGATAGAGACATCCTGCGATTTGGTTTTGCCCGAGTCGCCCCCGTTTTTGGTTACTTTGAGCTCCCACTCCAGTGGATAACGAATGTGGCGGCGTTTATTCTGCGAATAGCAGATGACGCGATTTTTACCCGAATATTTTGCGAAGTACAGCATCTGGTCGGCGCGGTCGATGAGTTCGGCCGCTGTTTTGCCGTCGCCGGGAAATGTCGCAAGCCCGCCCGAAAGGCTGAGATCGGTCGCCGCGATTTTCAGCTTCGCAAATTCCGAGCGGATTTTTTCGCTCACGACCATGGCGCCGTCGGGGTCGGTTTCGGGAAAGATGACCGCGAACTCTTCGCCGCCGATACGGCACGGCGTATCTTCGGAGCGGATCGAACGCTTGAGCAATTTACCCAGCGCCGAGATCACGGCGTCGCCGGTCGTATGGCCATGCGTGTCATTGACCCTTTTAAAGTTGTCGATGTCGACGATGAGCAGCGAGAACTCGCGGTTGCGCCGCGACGCCTGTTTGAGTTCGCGTTCGAGCGCATTATCGAAAAAGCGACGGTTGAAGACGCCGGTGAGTTCGTCGATCGCCGCCTGCCGCGCCGTCTCGGCATAGACGTGAATTTCGATGACCTTGGGATTTTTGAGCTCGCGGCTCTCGTTGACGAAGTAGTCAAGCAGCGCAACACGAAAACCGGTCTTGCGGCCCAGCTTCTGTTCGAGGTCGTCGCGGTGTTTGAGGATATTTTCCCACGTGCGTTTCGCCTCGGTGGCATTGAGGCGCAGATGGCACATGACGTGAATGAGGCGCGCGTAGATATTTTTTTCGCCCGAGCGGTAGAGCGATTCGGCCGTCGCCAGCACCTTTTCTTCTGCCGCGTCGTCGTCGGAAAAAATCTCGTTGATCAGGTCGAGCTCGCCCTGAATGCCCGTAGAAACACGCATACCATAGCGTTGGCCGCCGAAACGCGGTGTAAAGGCTATTCGGTGGGTGTTTTTTTGCCCTGGCTTTTCAGCCAATCGAGCATTTCGGGGGTAATTTCGACATCGGGATTCTGCGCCTGCCACTCGGCGAGATCGACGCCCTCTTCCATCACAGGCTCGACCCTGAGCGCCGTGCGTATCAGGCGCAGAAAGATATAGATAGAGACCGCACTGATAAATCCCGCGATGATGTAAGCCAGAGGTTTGACGAGTGAAGATTTGCCCAGCATGTAAAAGGCGAGAATGCCGGCATCGGTGCGCATCACATCGCCGTGGATAAAATCGTTGAGATCGTAGAGCGAATAGAGCGCGGTGAGGCCTCCCAGAAAAAACAGCAGAATATGATTGAACCGCGGCAGAATAAACGCCGAAACCGTGAGCGTCAGCCCCCAGATGCCGCTGATCAGGTATTTGAGATATTTATCCGACTGGG
>JAFLED010000135.1 GCA_017302045.1 Spirochaetota bacterium | reverse complement strand
AGTACAACGAGGAGCGACCGCATAGTTCGCTTGGCATGATGACGCCGGCAGAATTTGCGGCAAGAGGAAAGCTACAAGTGGCAGAAATCTAATCGATCAGGTTTGCGAAAACAGGGGGAAGGTCAGCCAAGGATTGAAGTTGCGCAGAGCAAGTAAAAGTAACGAAAGGCCGGTTAATCCAAATCTAATATAAGGCAGATAAGCTTCATCCGGGAAGTTGCGCTTGTCTATTGGAACGTAAGGTAGCCAGGTGAATAAGCAAATGAAAGCAGTTAGAGGCAAAAGCCTCTTATTCTGAAATTCTAATTCGCCTAAATAAGTATCAGGATATTTTCTACCTTGTGATCCTTTTAGCGCATATTTAGCGGAGTCTATGAGGCGCTTGATTAACTTCACAGAAGCTTCCCGATCCGCACGCTGACATACTCTCTCTTCATTCTCTCGCTGGGCACTCTCCCATCAGCATCAATACAATATTCCGCACGAATGCATTTCAGCAGGTACATATCGATCTCACCCTTGTTTTTTGCGCTCACCCGGCCGCGATGCTCGCACACAAACCATTTTTGCACGAGATCGTAGGTGCTATGTGAAATATTGATCTCTCCCGCCAAACCACTCGATTCCATGCGGCTTGCTGTGTTGACGGTATCGCCCCAGACATCATAAGCAAACTTCTTGTGCCCGACGACGCCCGCGACGAGGGGCCCCGTGTTGATGCCGAGCCGTAGCTCCCAATAGGGAAACCCCTGCTGGTGTTTGATCTCCTTCATCTGGTTCATGAAGGCCTGAATTTCGAGCGCGGCGAGACAGGCGTCGATGGCATGCGTGCGGTTCGCCTCGGGCACCCCACCGGCGCACATGAAACTATCCCCGATGGTTTTCAATTTTTCAAGACCGTACTTTTCCGTAACCTGATCGAAGTAGCTGAAACATTTGTCGAGTTCAGCGACGACCTCTTCGGGCGACAGGTTTTCCGAGATTTTCGTAAAGCCGACAAAGTCGGTGAAAAGCACCGTCGCGGATTCAATCCGCATTGGCTGCGTATGGCCCTTTTCTTTAAGCTCGTCGGCTATACGTTCGGGCAGAATATTCAGTAGCAGCGTGTCGGATTTCTTTTTTTCTTCGGTGAGTTGCGCCGTACGCTGCGCGACGGTTTCTTCAAGTTTCGTCGTAGAGGCTTCGATTGTAATCGCCATTTTATCGAAGTGCCGCGAGATTACGCCGAGCTCGTCGGAGCGGAAATTTTCGATGCGGTGGCCGTAGCGACCGCGGCTAATGGCGATGACGCCGTCCAAAAGGCGGCGCATGGGTGAAAGTAAAATGCCGCGGAAGAAAACCGGGAAGAGACTGATGATAACCAGAATCACAATGAACTGCGCGAGCACGAGTTTCGCGGCTGTAGGGTAAATATATTTGCGTAGTTCGGTGAGCTCAATACCGGCGATGCGTGTCCCGTCAGGAAAAGAAACGGGAAAGGTGTAAACTCCGCTTTGAGCATCTGCGCGTAAGATGACTCCGTCGGCGGGGATTGTGGTCAGCGATTTTGCGTAATAGTCTGCGCTATCCCGAAAGTACGTGCTGTTGTTTTGTGAGCCGGCGAGGAGTACCACTCTTTTGTCCGCCGCTGCAGCAGTCGCTACCTGAAGTTTGGCCGCCCAGATTTCACGGAAGCTGGCTTTGCGGTCTTCGATGAGCGGGTAGGCGAGAAAGGGGCTTAATACCAGAATCGAAACGAGTGTAATGCCGAGGATGTTACCGATGAGTGTTGAGCGCTCATTCGTGTGCGACAGGAAAAGAACGAACATGATGAAGAAGGCGATCGTCAGAGTAATTGGCATCATCCAGAGATGGATATCCGCACCGACTATGCCATTGCGCCAAAGGGTATTCACAATGGCGCTGGGTATGTTATAGCCCGCGAACGAAACCAGGATAATCAGGTAAGTCATTGCATTACGCCGGTTCTTCATCAGCATATATTTGCGGGCTGAATAAGCGAGAGCAACTATTGATGTGATAATTATCAACAGGCCTATCGCGGCGCTCAGGGAAGTGACCTCAAAGTCCCAAAATTGACCGCTTCGCCGGAATACCTTCTTTGCTGTTAGTGAGAAAAAAATAAATGCTGCTAATGTAATGGGAATGCAGTAGATCAGAATTTTCTCAAATTTTTTCGCGCCTTTAGGGTAAATCACCTCGGAGTAAGTCATCATAAATCTAAAGTATGTATATGTTCCGGCAAAAACAGTGAAGACTGTGACCCACCGGTGGTACACACCAATGGGATGATCGACAGAAATGGCGTAACCATATGCGGATTGAAATAATCCTGCAGAGAGGCACATGAAGAGGAACATCCAGCTATTGGCAGATTTATCTTTAATGAGGCTGATTGAGAAAGCGCCGGCTATACCGAGTGTGCCCGGTACGAGCGTTGTGATGGAGAGCAAATTCAAATAAACCGGCACCCCGAAGATTTCCATTGTTTGCCCTGTTCCCGGAAGCAACCATCGTACAGGAAAGAGTGCACAAAGCCACAAAAAATTGCGCTTTTTCGAAATCGTCCTTATCTTGGCTTACGACTATGACTGACATCTGGCAAGACCACTACCGCAAACTCGAGAACATGTACCATAAAAGCGCGCAGATCAACGCGTTCTTTAAACCCGAACTCAAGATCGGCCGCATGGAGGCTGAGGTGAAAATTCCCGTGCGCACGGATTTCTTGCATGCTGCGCAGTCGGTGCATGGCGCGGTTTATTTCAAGGCACTTGACGATGCGGCTTTTTTTGCTGCGAACTCAATTGTTACCGATGTGTTTGTGCTGACACTGACATTTCAGCTGCAACTGACTCGTGCGATCAGGGGTGGTGTAATGACCGCAAAAGGCAGAGTTCTGCAAAACCTCGGCAACCAGATCATCGCCGAATCGGTGCTGTATGACGAACGTGGCAAAGAAGCGGCGCGGGGCAGCGGCGTCTTTGTGAAGAGTAAGGTCGCCTTGAGCACCGAGATTGGCTATGCTTAGGCGATCAGCCGTATTTGCAGAATCGCCGCCGCAATCAGGGCGATACCAATGAGGCTGACGCTCCAGATCAGGGTACGCAGATACGCGACGCCTGAGAGATAGAACGGCCAGTAGATAATCCGGCTGAAAAAGAAAATTTGTGCACCTAAAAGTACCTGCCTGCCCGCCGTGCCGGTCACGACCGCGGTCAACGCAACCGCCGTGAAGATGATCAGGTTCTCGCTCATATTTTTGGCAGCGCGGTCGGCGCGCGCCATCACAACGGTGCGCTCCGGCATTTTGTCGCGGCTACCGACGGCAAGCCCCATTCCGGGCAGAGTCCAGCCTCTCGCGTGGTAAAGGCTCGCGAATAACAGCATTACCCAGTAGAGCAAAACGGAAGCGAGCAGATAATACAAAATCGGATTTTGTTGCAGCATGGGCTATCGGGAAAAGCCGCACCGGAAACGCAAGTGCTTTCCGGGGGCGTTTTCGCAAAAGCGAATCCAGAGCACCGGCGTGTATGCCGGTGTGCATACCTTCGCGCGGCTATGGCCGCGCATGACTTTTGCAAAACCCCCGGGGAGATGTATCCTACCGGCCGATCACACCCGGCGCCTCGGGACGAAAGCGCCAGAGATAGTAAGGCCCCTTGCTCTTCACCGTCGCCGCGCTTTGCAGAATCACTTCGTTAAGCGAACTCGCGGTCAGATAGGTAAACCCATCGGGCGCATAACTCATGCCGTCAGGCCAGCGCAATTGCGTGTCGCGGTAGAGCGTTTGCAAGTAGCGCGTGTTCGGGTCGATAAGGTGGATAGCCGAATGCTCGGGGTCGGTGACATAACGATGCTGATACCGTCGCTCATGCTCTTCGTTGCAAATCTTTCGACGGCTGCGGCAAGTGCAGCGGTCGATAGAGAAAAATCTGCGAGTGTCGCGGCGCGAATGCGGTAGAGATCCATCGAGTTGAATGCCCCGAAGTAGAGCCATTCTGCCGCATGGTCGAGCGTGATCGAGTCAGCGTTGAACACAACCGGATAACCCAAGACCTTGAACGCTTCACCATTCACGCGAATCTGGTAGTCGCCGCCCGTCACCGATGCCGTGCCTTCGAGTACACGCCGCGCTTTTTTCTGCGCGATATCATAGACGACGAGTGCACCTTTGCGGCCGAGCGGATTCGTATCGGTGATATAGATACGGTTGCGCGTGGTATCGATCTGCATGTCGTTTAACACCGAATCTTTGACGGCAATATCTTTCGGGAAAGCGAACTCGTGTACGAGTGCGCGTGTCGCGATGTCGAAGGCATAGAGTTTCGGCGTTGTCGTGAGCGTGCCCAAAAGCGCGGGGTTCGCGTAATCGAGCACCCAGAGCCGGTTCGCGGCGTCGACGCGCAGAGAAAGTACGCTGACGAATTTCGCCTGAAAGGCCGCATCGGGAAATGGCGTTATCGTACCGGCCGCGAATTCGGCGACTTTAACGGGAGATTGTCCTTCGGGAAAATACGAGAAGAAAATTCTACCGCCTGCCGCCGCCGAGACATTGCCCGAGGGGTATTCAAGCGTCGCGACGCGTTCCATTTCAGAAAACGCATGCCGCGGCAGCGTCGACAAATCGGGAAAATCTGTCACAGCGCAGGCGCTGAGTGCGATGACCGGGAAAAATTGAACTATGCGGAGCATGGCTTTGTCCCTTTGTTATAGCGCAGGCGCGTAGATTACGCCGGTCTTATCGACCTCGTCACCCGAGCGGCCGTGAAAACCTACAATGGCCATGCCTGCCGGAGCAGTAAACGTCGTGCAATCCGAAGTGGTCGAACCACCGGCCAGCGTGCGGCCATTACTGGTCGTATAGCGTGCATAGAAGATGCGCGTGCGCCCGTCTTTTTTTCCAGAGCAAACCTGCAGCGACTGCACATATTCACCCGCGGTGAGCGAGAGCTCTTTATAGCTGCCGCCCGTGCCGCCGTGTATCAGCGTACTGTTATCGGTTAAGACTGCACCCAGGCGGTCGACGCGCGAACCTGCACGCAAAAAGACTTTGCTGACTTTCGGAGCCGCGGGGAGTAGATTGACATCGTTGTAGTTCGTGCCATGCGGGCCGCCGAATTGATCGCTGAGAGAACGGTTCGCAGCGGTTGTGATATTCCACTTTACCTCGAGCGGTTTATGGTCAGAAAGCGGTGCCAGCGTTTCCGGGTTTGTGAATAACGCATCGTCCATGACATAGGCTGTGGGTGTGAGGGTTACAAACGCGTTATTGCGGTAGAGCACCTTGTCGACGATTTCGCACTGCGACGAGACATAGCTGGGTGTGCATGCCGTTAAGGGCAGCGTGTCATTAACCGGAGCTACACCGTCGCGCACGAGGTCGATCCAGACGTCGCGGAAACCGGCGGCGAGAAAATCCTGCATGTTTTGTCCCGCGCGCGTATAGCGCGTGTTGGTGTCGCCGAAAATGACGACGGCATTGCCTTGAGAATTCGCGTTGATATAGGCCATGAGCTGGTTGATATCCGACCGGCTGGCAGCGAGGGCGGCTTCATCCCACGAAGCAGTCGAAAACGGGTCTGTCTGCCCCGCCTGTGCATGCAGGTTATAGAAGTCGATCGCGACACCGGGTGCAAGCCACGTGCGCGCCATGGTAAAGCCCTTAGGGGTGAGTGCATCAGGGCCGACGCGGTTCGTCCACGTAATGCGCTCGAAATCGCTATACGGAAAATTACTCAGTTGATTCAGCCCTGAGCCGAAGGGTACTCCACCTGAGGTGGGCGAGCGATAGAGGTGGTTATCGCAGCTGTCGTAGAGGGTTGCATGGTAGTTGAAATCTTCCTGCACCTGCACGACGTCGTAGCCGCGAATCAGGCAGCTGATATAGGCGGTATTTTTGGTCGGGTCAGAACTCGACAGAATCGCCGGCAAGCCGGCCACGTTATAGCTCAAGATATTGAAAGTGCCCGTTGTCTGCCCAGAGGCCGAGGTCGCGATGAGCTGTGCACTCAGCCCTCCCTTCAGGGTTATATCGCCTGAAGCCGGTGCGCTGTTTGCGACGCAGCTTAGGAAAACCGAAGCAGAGAGAAATCCTGCTAATGCAAGCAGGGGGTTTTTTGTCTTAAAATTCATTGTGCCTCCGTGGAAAGTGTGCGTGAATATAGCAGATCGACGGAGGGATTTCGACCGCGCGGGTTTATCCGGACGTCCGGAATTCCATGAGATCAGGCAGCGGCATCTGCTAACGGAAGCGGTCGTATACGCGGCTGCGGATCGTGCGGCAGTGCGCGCCGCAATTCGTCGAGCGCGCGTTCTTTCTGCCCGACATAAAAATGCGCATGCGCAGACCAGTAGAGCGCATGGGTATCATCGCAGCCGAGTTCGGCGAGTTTTTCCGCAAAAACCGCGGCGAGCGAAAACACGTGTATTTGCAGCGCGAGTTTTAGTCCCGCAAGCGCGGCTGATCTGCCGAGCAGTATTTCAGAAAGTTGTGCGAGCAGGTTCTCGGCTGCGTCCCTGTTACCTGCCTTCGCGAGATCGCGTGCGCTGCGCAGCGCTGTGGCGGCGCTCACGGTTTCGCTGCGCTTTCCAGGGCGGTAAGCAACGCGCACGAGCGAAAGATCGTCGCTGATTTCGCCCGAGTCCGTGATCTCCTGCGCAATTTTTACCGGTTCGCCCGCACCGCGCTCGACGGTACGCAGGAATTTTTCGGCGTCCGTGTCGATGCGGCTGCCGCCCGAGGTGAGATTTTCCTGCAACAGGTCGTCGCGGCCGTCGGAGCCGATGATCAGCGCGTCACCCACACTGAGCCGGCCGCGGTTGATTTTAAATTGCGCGTCGAATTCGGGCATGCCGAGCTTCAGCAGCCGGTGCTGCATGGGCAGAAACGATGCCCGGCCCGCCCGGAAGATAACAGCAAGGGGATGTTCCGCACTGATCGAATAAAATTCACCCGTGGCATTATCGATCAGGAAGAAGAAGGCCGAAACCAGCATCGAACAATCGAAGGTTTCAAAGATTTTCTGCAGCTCGATGACCATTTGCCGCAGCCACTCTTCTGGTTCAGCTTGTTCTTGTACCGAAACCCGGTCGACAATCGCGCGAAATACCGCGCCGAAAACAAGGCAGCCGCCCGCACCCTGTATCGACTTGCCCATCGCGTCGGCGTTAACGATAATCGTCATTTTGCGTCCGGGAAAATTCAGGTTATGTGCCATCGAAAGATCACCACCGATCGCGAGCTTTTCATTGCGGAACTCGAATTCTTTTTTTTGTTTGGTGAAAAATTCGATCTGCAAACGGGAATCCGGCATCGCGGTATTAACGGCAAAGGGTTTGATGAGCTGCGAAGTCAGATAATAATCATGGTCTTGCTGGCTTTTGAGTTGCTGCACTAGCTGCAGGTTTGCGGCAATTTCGTTGCGCTCTTCACGCAGGTGGATATCCGCACGGATGAGATTCAACCGGCGTTCAAAATCTTTCTGGCAGAGGAATGTCAACAGGCTCAGGTACGGAATGCTCATTGCGCCGAGAATGATATACCCCAGCTCGCGGGTGAAGAAAACCAGGTAGATAGACAGGGGAAGCAGCCAGGGGTAGGTAAAAATCACGAAGAAAAAACGATGGCAGGCGAGCGTAATGGCACCCGCGCCAGCGACGCCGACAACCAAAGCCACAATCGCCATCTGCATTTTCGGGTTTTGAATGCCGGGGAAATGCACAAGAAAACCGAGACCGAGCAGTACGCCATTGCAAAGCGCCGTGGCGAGCGATATACGCACCCGTTTTCTGGTATCGTGCAGCCATTTTTCTGCCGTCCAGTGGTAGAAGAGTATGCCGAGATTAAAGAAGCCGTGCAGCAGCATCCAGGGCAGGTAGCGCACCCAACCCGAATCGGCGACCAGCATTGCGTAGTAGAGTGTTAATGCTACGATGAGTCCCGCCATCGCAAAACGCAGGTTGACGAACATTTCTGCCGCGAGCCGGTCGCGCAGCTCGGGCAGGTGCGGGGTATAGCCGTCCTTTTCGAGCGCGGCAGAATCAAATTGCATGGATGAGTCTAACGACTCTCGGGAGATTTGTCGTCCGGTATGGAATTCCGGACTTGAGCGGCATGTTCGCGGCCTTGTGAGTCGTCAGTCTGCCATGCCAAAAAACCGCATGATTTGCGCTTTGACGCGCTTCATATCTGTCGCCGGCAGGCGACCAATTTTCTTGAGAATGAGGGCGTTGGCGATCGTGACGAATTTCATGCGCACTAGTGTCGGCTTCGGTAAACCAGCGTCCTTGAATTTTTGGATGAGCACATCGCCTTCGCGGGGCAGCGTTGCAACATTCGAAGTCATGAAGAGAATCGTCGTATCGCCTGATTTATTAAAAACTTTGGGAGAAATGACGAGGCCCGGGCGCCGTTTCGTCGTTTTCAGGTTTGTGAACGGAAAAGGCAGAAGAACGATGTCACCTTTGTCAAAAGCGTCATAACGAATTATAGACTTCATCTTCTTCGTTATCCCATTCGGCAAAACCTGTTTCTGCGTATTTATACCAGGCGTCGTCTTCGGGCGTGTATTTGCGCAGAACCAGTTCGTTGCCGTGCGCGACGAAAAGCACGGCGTCGCCGTCGTGTATGTCGGCGATTTGGCGCATGGCTGACGGTACGGTGATTTGCGCTTTCGATGAGATATGCGTCATGGTAGCAGGCATCGACAGAACAGACATTGAGGCTCCTTACTTTTTCTGGAATGTATATGTCCGCATAAGGAACGCCCAGAAAAAGTAAGGAGTTTACAGCTTCTTATTACAGGCAGATTTATAACCGAATGAACAGGCTTTGGCAAACATCGCCTTGGCTTTGTCCAGGTAGTCGGCCGTTGAATAACCGCGGTATCAGGAGCCCGGTCAACGCACGGTGCATCGAAGGCCTCTAAGGCATTTTCTCAAATGTCTTAAGAGCCGGGTCCATGGCATCCCATGCCAGGCCGCGCACACGGTAGGTTAGCACCTGCGGCGTGAAGCGGCCTGGTTCGTCGAGGCTTGCGGCATGCACGGCGATGAGTTCGGGCATCGCTGCAAAGGTCAGGTACACCGGAGATCCGCAGACCGGGCAAAAAGCATGCGATTTCATGTTGCCGCTGTCGCCCGCAACCTGCCACTCAGTCGCCTTGCCCGTGATCGTCATCTCGGCGCGCGCCGGAAACGTCAGGTAAGAGCCGTGGCCGGTGCCGCTCCGCTTTTGGCAATCGAGGCACTGGCAATGGTTCTGGAAAATCGGCGCGTGTTTGGTTTCATAACGAATAGCTCCGCAGGCGCAACCGCCGGTAAAAGGTTTATCCATGGTGTTTTCTCTCAGGCCGACTTCGGTTTCGCAAACACATCGATGCCCGTACCGGTTTCAAGCAGCGACTTGAGACTTGAAAGCACAATGGGCCAACCCTGTTGTATTCCCCTCGCCATGCCGCTGCCGGCTTCGAGTTCGTCGTGGGTCACTGTGAGGCGAATCATATCTTCATAGGGTTCGACATCGAAGGTGACGCGGCTGTAACTTTCGGGATTGTTTGCCTAGTCGGGGCTTGCCCAACTGATGACGAGACGCTTGGGCGGCGTCACTTCAACGACTTTGCCGACGATGTTTACCTTGCGCTCTGCGTTCGCGCGCACGTGCTGCCACGCCGAGCCGGGTTTCCAATCTGAAATATTTTCGTGTCCCCAATAGCGCTGCGCGATTTCGGGTTTTGTAATCGCTTCGAAAACTTTTTCTGGTGTCGAGCGGATGTATGTTACATACACAAAGCTTGTTTTTTCTTTATTCATTCTGGCCATCTCCTTCAAGTTCCTTCTTTAGATCATGCAGCAGGGTGAGCCGCTGCCTTTCAAATTTACGCACCCAGCGTTCATAGACCTCGTGCAGCGGCACGGGATTGATAAAATGCAGTTTCTCCCGCCCCCGCCACACTGTGGTTACCAGATTCGCCGCCTCGAGAATGCCGATATGCTGCGTCGCCGATTGCCGCGCCATATCAAGCTGTTTGCAGAGTTGCCCGAGCGTTTGCCCGTTTTTCTCGCAGAGCAGGTCGAGCAGCTTTCGCCGCGTCGGGTCACCCAGCGCCTTAAAGACATGATCAGCATCTGCCATTATGGTGCGCGCGGACAACATGCAGGTAAATACCTGCATGTAAAGCTTTTGCTTATTCTCAGGCTCACTTCGTGATTAGGCACGCGTCGATGAGCATCGACGCGTTTTTGATTTACGGCCTGACGGGGTGGGGATTTTTTACCTTAACGTGCATATGCACGTTAAGGTAGGTAAAACTCTATGGCAGAAGCATATGTCGTCGACGCAATCCGCACCCCCCGGGCGCGCGGTAATAAAAGAGGTTCACTCGCGGATGTTCACCCGCAAGAACTCGTCGCAGGGCTCTTGAATGAGCTACCCAAACGTAATAAAGACCTCAAGGTCGAAAAGATTAATGA
>JAFLED010000134.1 GCA_017302045.1 Spirochaetota bacterium | reverse complement strand
CCGTATCCAGGCCGACGCCGCGACTGTATGGAAAAAAATCGTGCGCGTCGAGCGCATCACCGAACCGCAAGAGAGTGTCTTTTTCTCGATGGGATTTCCCCGCCCGGTCGAAGCCGTTTTGTCGGGTGATGGGGTCGGCAAGACCCGCCTTGCCACATTCGAACGTGGGTTACAGTTCTACGAGACGGTTACCGACTGGAGCGAGAACAGAAAGCTGGGGTTTACGATCAAGGCCGACCCTAAAATGACACCGCTCACAACGCTCGATGACCATGTCACCGTGGGCGGGGCATTCTTCGATGTACTGAGCGGCACGTACGAAATCGAAAAGACCGGCGCGGGCGAAGTCGAGCTGAAGTTATACAGCGAGCACCGCATCTCGACGCACTTTAACTTCTATGCACGCCTGTGGAGCCGTTTTCTCATGGGAGAGATTCAGTCGAATATTCTCAAAGTCATCAAAACGCGCGCCGAAGCGGCAAAGGGTTAATCCGACCGGCTGGGCGCGACTACCGCTTCTTTTTCGGTAAGAAAGAGTTTTACGGCGACCGCGCCGACTGCCTGGGTCGCCGCCGCGTCGACCGCTGCACCGACAACGCCACCCGCAATCGGTATCAGCTTCGAGAGATTGCCAGCACTGGCGAGGCCCAACCTTGCCATGAGTCGTGCGGCAACGCTCGAGGCCATATTCTTGGCCACGGCTCCGGTCAGCCGCTCGATGGCCGTACGTGTAAGGCGCTCGCCGAGGCGTATGCCGGCATCTTTGAGAATATCGGCCGCGGCTGTGCCTAAAAGACTTGTATATACCAGCGTGCGTACTTTATCGGATTCGATTTCGTAACCACCCATCACAGCGATGGCGGCGATCATGCGAATCTGCACATAGAGCACGCTCGAAATATTTGCAGGTATCGCAACCGGCAGGGTCGCGATGCCGCCGAGATTACTCAGAAAACCCGAAGTGGCGGCTTTTGTCGTCTGCCAGAGAATCAGATCTTGAGCGGCGCGGTGCGGGTCGCCTGCATTTTTCGCGAGGTATTCGCGCGCCAGTTCTGTCGCCGGCGTGAAAACACCGAAACCGTTCAGTACCTGTACATAGGCGCCGTCTAGCAGGCGCCGCATCGGGTGCGTGTCTTCGGTTACAGTTGCCAGCTCTTGCATACGTTCTCCATCGGGAAAAAATCCCATAGCACGGCACCAATGCCGCCGGGAAAACTCTTTTCACCGTGAGTTCAATCCGTCACGCAATCTTCTGTCAATCTTTGATGACCTATGAAAAAGCATGATCTCCATGGTTTTGTCACCTATCGGTTGCCCGAAGGCATTATTCGCACAGAAGCCAAACCCGGGGTCGATATCGTACTCGGTTATGCGATCGAGAACAGTCTCATCGTGAACGAACTCTGCCGCGGGCGTAAGCATCCGTTACTGATCGATCTGAAGCACCTCAAGTCGATTACCCCTCAGGCCAGGGCTTATTTTTCGGCCCGCGACCGTGAAACCGATATCAACGCCTTTGCTTTTCTGATTCACTCGACATTCCAGCGTATGGTGGGCAATATCTTTATCCAGTTTAATAACCCGCCGATACCGACGCGGCTTTTTACCGACGAAGCGGCCGCGCTGGCATGGCTGCGCGGCTACACGCAGGCAGCTCGCAAGGCCATGGCGTCTTAATACGATCTCGGACAGCCTTAGGCCACTTCAGCCATTTTGTTGACGCCGCTGCCTGCGATTGCGATCGCTCGTGACTACATGTTTAATATCGATGCGATCATTAACTGGATTCAATCCATTCACGAGCCATATACGTATTTACTGGTTTTTGGCATATTGCTGCTCTGCGGTTTCGGGTTGCCGATACCCGAAGATATCACGCTGATTACGGGCGGCCTCATGGCGTATTATGGCAAAGCTGATGTCTTTGTGATGATCGGTGTCGGCCTTGCGGGTGTGATGATCGGCGATGGGGCGATGTTTCAACTCGGTAAACGTTTCGGTACCCGCGTTTTCGAATGGAAATGGATGGCGAAGATATTACACGCCGAACGGCTTGAGATGGTTAAAGACAAACTCAAGAATCATGGTTATAAAGTGATTTTTTCCGCGCGTTTTATGCCGGGTGTGCGCTCTCTCGTATTCCTTTCATCCGGCGCGTTGGATATCCCCTTTCGCATTTTCCTTTTGTTCGACGGCATGGCGGCGCTGATCTCTGTGCCCGCGATCGTATACTCGTGCTATTTTTTCGGTAACCAGATTAATAAAGCCGTGGGTATCATCAAGAATGTCGAGCACGGCATTCTGATCGTGATTGGTCTTGGCATTCTCTATTTTCTGGTGAAATATATTCTCAAGCGCCGCCGGGCAAAACGCGAAGCGGCGAATGCCTGAATCTCAGAGATTGATGTGAACGGCATTCGACCAGGGGCCGAAAGAATCCCTGACAATCGCGCGCACACGATAAGTGTTTGTTCTTTTTAGCAGCGGTAAAATGTCGAAGCATTCGCTCTTCGTTAGTGAACGCGAGATGAATATCCATTTACCGGCTTCGTCGTCCCAACGCGCAGTTTGGTAGCCATCGGCACCGATTACGTCTTGCCAGTCGACAAGTACGCGGCCCTTTTCAAATTCAACCTGTAAACGTTCGATAATTGCAGTCTCAGGATTGATATTTTCGGGAGAGCGTTTTTCCTGAACGGATTTTTGCCGTCGTTCTTCGGCGAGCGTATGGATCTGTTTTGCGACCTCGGGGAATTTTGTCAGAACGTTATCGAAAGTAAACTTGTCGAGCGTGTAGAGATCGCAGTAATCGGCGGCGCGAACGCTTGCCGTGCGTTCGCTGCTGAACAGAATCGCGATCTCGCCGAAGAAGCTGCCGTCTGACAGCGTGGCGAAGACCGTCTTGCCGTCTTCGGAGACGATCTCAACCTTGCCGCGACTGATGAAGTACATCTGGTCGCCCATTTCGCCCTTACGGAAAATATAATCTCCCGGAGTATAGAGCACGGGCTTGAGGTTCAGCACGATCTGTCGTATCAGATCGTCCGGCGCACCGTTGAACATCGGCACTTTTTCGATAATGTCTTTGTTCAGGTGCAGGGCGACCTGTACTTTCAGCGAAGAGGGTAACTCTTCGAGCACGGCAGATTCGTCGAAACCGCGGCGGTTATTCCACAGATAATCGTAATATGTGCGTATATTATCCTGCAGCTCGTCGGGTACCTCGCGGTACTGCATAAAGGTCTGTATCTTTTCAAGTTTCGCCCGAAATTGCGTGCGTGCGAGATCGCTGTTGGCGAGCATGCTCGCGAGATTACCGATGATATAACCGTACATACCCGCGCCGGTCAGCTGTACGAACATGGTATATATCGTTTGTGCGTTCGTCGTCGGTGTGATGTCGCCGTACCCGATCGTCGTAATCGTCGTCATTGTCCAATAGAGCGCTCTGAGGTAATTCGTATAATGGTCGAGCTTATCGTCGATCTTGCCCAAGGCGATCCATCCGCATGAAACCCAGTGGCTGATAATCAATACAACGAAGATGGTGAAGAACAGGCGCACGATACCCGGGTTAAAAATTTCTTTGCGGTTTTTCTTTTCAAGAAACGGGATAATATGGTGCAGGCGCAGCATTTGCACCGCGAGTAAAATCTGTATGTAGCGGGGCGAAAACAGCCGCAGCGAGCGCGCCATATTACTCGCCTCGGAGAGCCAACCGTCGGCGATCAGCAGGTCGAAAGGAATCGCGGTAATCAGGTCGACAATAAACCAGGACCGCAGGTACTTGATGGCGATGAATTTGCGGTCTGTGACTTCTTTACCGTCGACCGTAATCGTCGTCATGAAAGTCGCAATAATATCAAGCGTAAAAATGATCGGGTAAGCGAAGTGGATATAGTGGATCCACTGCGGCGTGGCGTATTTGAGCGAGAGGTGTAGCGGCACCTCGAGCGCCGCGAACAGCGTGATAATCAGCAACAGGGCGTCGAAATAACGCTTATAGATATTGTTCTGCTGTATCATAGCTCCGCCGTGTATAATTATCGGCGGTTTCGCAGGTACTGTTTAGGCCTGCGGCAAAACGGGGGATATCCCCCCTGCTTTTATTTCATGTAGGTGAGCGCTTCAGGAATCGGGTAGGTGTAGAGCATCACCGGCGTGTCTTTGAGTTCGGGCAGCGCGGTGACGGCCTTGACGATGGGTTCTACCTGCGCAGGCGCGAGACTCGCGAGTATAATCTCACGCTCGTCGCTTTTTTCGAGTGAATGTTCTTTATGCTGCTGCGGGTAGGCATTTGCATAGATGACCGAGGTACCGCCGGCACCGGCTTCCATGGCGCCCAGCGAAACCGCGTCACCCAGCCCGCGCTTGACGATGATGTTGAGCCCCATGAGGTTCGAGAGTTTTTTACGCTCTTTTTTGGTGGATGTCTGTACCGTGCCACTCGCGCGCCAGTTCGTATTGCCTTGCATCTGGTCGATCGCCTTTATAATCTGCTCCATCGTCGCGGGGTAGGGCGTGGTATTTTGCCAGCTCAGGGTATTGATGAGTCCTTTCTCGACTTTATGCGTCGAAATAAAACCCATCGCGGGCTGATCGAGTTTGCCTTCGTCGACCATGATTTCGAAGATACGCTCGGCCTCCGCAGAACCGACGACGACTTCAAGCAGTTCTTTCTTGGGGTTGATCGCAAGTTGCAGCAAGAAGTTTAACCGGTCGCGAATGCCATGACCATAGCCAAAACTGATTGTGGGCGAAGGGCTGCCGGCAGCCATCGCGCCGCGGGCGATTTCTTCTGCCATACCGCGCTGGCTGATACAGGTGATCGCAACAAGATCTTTTTGAAACTCATGCGCCGAACCGAGCGAAGCGGGCGAACCGGAAAACGGGTCGGTGCCGGATAACCACAGGTCGTGCAGGCGGCTTGCATAAATGGCGCCGCCACCGAAGTGATCGAGTTTGCCGGTCTTGATGAGGTTATTCATCACCGTATCGACATGCGCGCCCGGGACGAGCAGGTAGAGCGTATCGAGCGAAGGTGAGATACCCGAAAGTTTGAAAAAACCGACCTGCTTGCCATGCATAAGGCCGCGCGCATTTGTGACGAATGTGGGTTTGACACCCATGTCGATGGCAGCCTGAACCAGAGTTTTGCTCTTCGAACGATCGACCGTGCAGGTAACGAGGTAGTAGTCGCTGAAGTGTTGCAGTTTATCGATCATTGCGCCTCGACAGCTTCGCGTGGGGTTCTGAGCTTAATGTAGAGTCCGAGTAAAAGAATATTGAGAACCGGGTAGGCTGATGCCAAAGCGAGAACTCCAAAGCCCTCACCGGCCCCAGTCGCCGAACTTAGGGAAAGACCGATCGCGAGTTTTAGGGGAACGGTCACCGGCCCCGTAGTTACCGCACCGCCATCCCAGGCGATATTCACATATTTTTCTTCGTTGAAAATCGTGAGCACCAGTAATAAAGCATAGGGAGGTAAAAGCAGGTAAAGCAGGTCGATGTTATAGAGCAGCGATACGATACCCAAACCCGCGCCGACGCCGACGCCGAGCGCCACCGCCTGGCTAAAGAGATTTTTCTTGAACGCACCCTGCGTGACATCTTCAACTTGCTGGCCCAGTACATTGAATGCCGGTTCGGCCAGCGTTGCGCCGTAACCCAGAATAACGGCGAAGACAACGACGATGACTTTACCCCAGGCGGTACCATAGATCGGCGCCGCAGCATCGATGGGTGGTTTGGCGTCGGCAAGAAAGGCATTGGGCAGTGTGTCTCCGACCTGATTGCCAAGTTCGCTTAACCCAACCGCGAGACCGAAGTTGAAAAGAAACAGACCCACGATCGCAAAAAAAACCGCGAGTACGAGTTGCGGCATAGGTATGCCTTTTTCTTTAAGAAAGAAACGCATTACCACGAACAGAAATGTGAAGATTGGTAGAATTGCCTGCACGCCCAAAAGCACCGAATCTTTCATCATCGCCAGCATCGAGGGCGCAGCTGCCACTTCGCTCGTTGCATGATGCGCAGCGGCCCCCGCGGCGGCGGCATGTCCCTGATCGATGAACGAAAGAACAAAGGTGAGAATCACAACCATCGTGATGGGAATAATCGAAATCAGTGCAACCATGCCGAAACCGGCCATGCCACCATCGCCGCGCCCGGTCGCGCGGCAGACACCAAGGCCAAGCGCGAGCACCAGCGGGCAGAGTACAGGGCCGACGATGACGGCGCCGGTATCCCATGCGAGACCGATCGCTTCTTTAAGATGTTGGTTACGCGATGCGACGATCGTGAGTATGATACCGATACCAATCAAGGGCAAGACGATCGGCTTCAGGCTCCAGCCATAAAGAAAACGCATCGTGCCGATGACCACCGCGACACCGACGCCAAAAGCAACCGTGAAGATCAGAAAGTATGGCTTGCCTTTCAGCAGTTTATAGAGCAGCGGCGAATGCGACTCTTGCAGGCTCGACCCCGCCTGTTGTAATGAACCGATGACCGGCTCGCCGAAGGCGGCTAGTACACCGAGCACGAAGGCGAAGAGAAGTATGGTTTTTCCCGAGCTGCGTTTGGGCAAGGTGTTGCCGACAGTTTCGCCGATCGGCACAAGCCCGATCTTGACGCCTTCGAGAAAGAAGGCAAGCCCCATGATAACCATGGAGATACCGCCGACCATCCAACCGATTTTATCGAGGCCAAAACGCAGAATGATAATCTGAAAAGCGACGAGGTAAAGACAAACGGGTGCGACAATGACAACCTGTTCTTTAATGTTGTGGTACGCATACGGCAAAAGTATGCGCATTTGCTCACCGAACGAGAGTTTTATTCTTTCCATAGCTCCGCCTGAGGGTCAGCCTCGTTTAGGCGGCCAAAATTGGAACTATTTTAACAGTTTTTTAACAGGCCTTAATCTCAGCCTGGCGGCTTCGTCGCCTCGATTGCGGGGTACTTGCTATGGAATTCCATATAGGCCTTTAACACGGGATCTTGTAATACCGGATACATCTCGCGAAACCGCAGCCAGTCGAGAATACAATAGAAGGTCAGCTCTGATAGGCCGATTTTTTTCTCTGCCGTGAAATAGTTATCTCTGAGTTGTGTTTTCAACCAGGTGAGGATCGACTCCACCCTTGCGCGCTGTTTTACGAGATAGGCAACCTTATCGACTTCGACGCCGTCTTTGCGCAAATAAAAGACATTGATCGCCGATTCGACGCAGCCGTCGGCTGCGGTGACGAGATTTTTTTCACGCCATTTCTCTGCGCCCTGCGGCTGGCGCAAGAGTTTGGGATTACCCGCATTTTTTTCGGTGAGGTATTCGATGATGGTATGGCTATCCCACAGAATCTGCCCGTCGATTTCAACGCAAGGCACTTTCCAGATCGGGTTTTTGGTGCGCATCGCGGCTTGCCCCGCATCGCTGAGCGAGTCGATGAGATCGAAGGGTGTGCCGAGCTCGTGTAATACGAAGCGCAGGCGGCGTACGAAGGGTGAAGTGATGCTGCCGTAGAGGGTGATTTTGTCTGACATGCTAATTAGGTAACAGCTCTAAGTTCATTCCTTTCTGCAACCGGAATTAATAAAAAGCAAATACTTGCAGAGCAGCCAAGCGATTTATGTCGTAACTTTGCAAGAAAAATATGATACTTGAATCTAAGAAAGCATGCAATGTCGAATTTTTTGTGTCTTTTCTGTTTGACTCTCCCTGGAAGCATGCCCATCTGTAACCTGCATGGATCTGAGATTGTTACGTCATACTGCATGAAAACTGGTTTTAAAGTTTTCTGGAATTTACCCTGGCTTCGCTTTTCTCTGGCCAGCACTACGGCTTTTTTGATCGGCGCAATCTGGCACTTCTCTCCTTTTTGGGGCGCGCTGCAAAATACCGTATACGACTTATGGGATGGCTTGTTCAACTTATGGATACTGCGCCATCATTCTGAGTGCCTTCACAGTCACGCCATTAAATGTCTTTTTGAGACGAATATCTATTGGCCAGAAAATAATCAAGCAATCTTTTTTTCGGATATTCTGCTGTTTCCGGCCGTCATCTTTAGCGCGCTACAGGTTGTCCTAACGAACATTCTGGCGGCATATCATGTAACGGGATTTATCTTAACCCTTCTTGGTTGGATTTTTTATTCCCTTGTTTTTTGGAAAATACGGGTTGCGATTTGCAAGAATTCGAGCATCCCAGTAACTACATTAGATTTTCTTAGTGTTTTTTTTCTGTACCTTTCTTTTTTTTCCGTTTCGAGAACCTATCATTACATCCATTTTCAAAACCTATCATCATTTTGGGTGTTGTTCGCATTTCTTGGAGTATGGCGACTTTTTACCAGAAGGAAATTCGCATTTTCGATAATGGCTTTTTCCTTTCTTGTCCTGATGGTCACGGTTCCCTACTTCGCCATATTGGCGGCAATTATTTCTATTATTTCATGCGCCCTTTTTGTCGCTTCGGGTGGTATGACTTACATCTTGAAATGTATGAAGCTTGATGCAGTCCTCGCTTTCGCTATCGCTTTGTGTGGCTTTCCTGTGATAACACGCTATAGACTGGCGATGACGGATGAAGCGCATACATATTTTCACGCTTCCGGAATCTCCCGGCAAGATTTCTTTACCTTGTTTCCGATGACTCCATTACATGACTTTTTTGAAAAATATATTTCTATTCATCACGGCAATCATGAGGCCCCGGCCTATCTCGGTTTTTCCTTGATACTCTTTATTTGTATTTTCTCATTCATACTCAGGTCGGTTAAGAGAAACATTAACGCAAATTCAATCTTTGGCAGTTATGAATCTTTTGCGTTTGCAGCCTTGCGTTTTATTGTTGCATCGATCCTCATCTCTATTGCGACTCTTGTCGGTGACCATCGGATTTACAAGATTTTTCTTTGTGGACTTATGTGGTTCGAATATTTTCGATTCGGGTTTAAGACAGCAGCGTAAATTAAGGTATCTCCCAGGGAGTTTTACCTGCCGTTGATCGTATTTCTAGCTATCACCATCTATGCTCTGGCCTTTGGGGCCATTTATGAAGACAAAAATGCTTTGTTTGACCCCAGCATTGCGGGCTTGTTTGCGCTCTTTATACCTGGGTTCAATAAGTTAAGAGGAATTGGACGATTTGTGCATTTTGGGTATGTCTTTCTTAATTGCTTGCTGCTTATCTGGCTTGCAAGCACTTGGAAAGATTTCATTTATCGCATCTCCCGCCCTGCCCTCGCGGTTTTTATGGTTTTGGGGATGTTGCAGATTTTGGAAACAAAAACCGGAATTCAGAAAATCCAGATTGAAGCAAGCAGCTTATATTCAACAAAAGAGGAATACAATGTTTTGTCTCAGCTTTCAGGTACTGGATTTTCTCTACCGGCAAATTCATGGGAAGAAAGTGTTTATTCTATGAATTTTTTTGTGAATCTGCCAAAAATCAAACTTGTGAATGGATACTCAGGAAAAATAACCAAATTATTTGAGGATTTTTTGAATGAGAGCAAAAATCAAATTCCACTTAGGGGTCTGCTGGCCAATAAAATTAATTACATTTTTCTACACAAGTACCGCATGACTGGAGCTGAAATTACATCCTTCAGAAAGAAGATAAACGCCGCATCGTGGTCGCTGATTTTTGAGAATAATCGGATTAGCGTATACAAATTGATTGCTTAAAGAATTTCTTCTATATGACAAAAAATGTATCTGTTTTGGTGCCCTGCTACAACGAAGAAAGCAGTATCGTATTGGTTCTCAAAAAGTTATTAAGATTGAATTTTGTTCAGGACATCGTAGTCGTGAATGATTGTTCCACAGATAATAGCGAGACTATGATTTTGAGCCTAAAATCACCCAAAATAAAATACATTAAGCACGATAAAAACAGAGGAAAAACTGCGGCCATAAGTACCGCGAAGACACATGCAGAGGGGGAAATAATCATAATTCAGGATGCGGATCTTGAATATGATCCGAATGAAATGATTCATGTTATTGAGCCCATTTGGAACGGCGTTGCGGATGTGGTGTACGGAAGTAGATTTATGATAAGAAAGGCTTCAAGAGTGCTCTATTTTTACCATTATATCGCGAACAAATTTTTGACGTTTCTCTCAAATTTTTTTACGAACCTTAATATGTCGGACATAGAGACCTGTTACAAGGCGTTTAAAGCACCTATTTTGAAGGAAATGCGCCTAACCAGTAAAGGATTCGGTATGGAAGTCGAGATCACCGCCATGATTTCCCGATTGCCAATTAGAGTTTTTGAAGTTCCTATCTCTTATTATGGCCGTACATATGAAGAAGGTAAGAAGATTGGTCTTAAGGATGGCATTGACCTTCCCCCCGAATTCTGCTAAACATGTACGATTAGATTCTGCTGTCGATAATGACAGGAGGATCGATGAAAAAGAAGAGATTTACGGAAGAACAGATCGTGAAGGCACTCAAGCGCTGGCA
>JAFLED010000133.1 GCA_017302045.1 Spirochaetota bacterium | reverse complement strand
CCGCGGGCCACCGGCTCCCGGAAGTCGCGGTAAATCGCGTACAGAATAACTACCAGAGATTTACGGCCTTTCTCGAAAACGAGCGCGAGCGCACCACGGGTGATTCTGCGCTCGAAGTATCTGTGCAGCGCTTTGCGAAACTTGCCGGGCTGACACAACCCGATGTCGCCGCCCTGAATTTTTCTGTCAGCAACACGATTGAATCGGATTACCTCGGTGATTCGCGAGAACTTTCAATGCAGTATTTCGACAGCGACGGTGGGCATGGCGAAGACAGCGCAATTATACGCGAGGGTTATGACGAGATGGTGACTCGCCTTGCAAAGGGGGTGCGTGTCATGTTGGGGCAGGCCGTGACTCTTATCGACGCAACGGGCGAGGGTGTGGTGGTTGAGACGGCGACCTACCGGGTGTCGGCGCCGCGGGTGATTGTAACGGTACCACTCGGTGTTTTGCAGAGCGGCGCCCTACAGTTCAAACCCGCGTTACCCGAAAGAAAACGCCAGGCGATGCAGCGTCTCAAAATGGGGATTCTCCACCGTAGTTACTTTATCTTCGAAAAACCATTCTGGGATACCGAAGTGCATACCTTCTTTCATATCGCAGAGAGAAAAGGCGAGTGGCCGGCATTCGTGAATATGCAGCATTACAACGGCCAGCCCGCATTGCTCGCCTTTCATGGTGGCAGCGCGGGTGCCCGGTTAGACGCGATGAGCGACGCCGAGATTGAAGCGGCGGGCATGCAGGTCTTACGCAAAATTTTCGGAAAGTCTGTCCCGGCGCCGAAACGTTTTATCGCTTCGCATTGGGGTAAAGATGCGTGGTCGCGTGGTTCTTATTCGTTTATTCCGCTCAGGGCGACGGGCGAAGATTATGAAATTTTAGCGGAGAGCGTAGAGAACAAGATCTTTTTTGCCGGCGAGGCGACGACGCGGGAAAACCCCGCGAGCGTGCACGGCGCTTACAAGTCGGGTCTGCGCGAGGCGCGCCGTATATTGCGCGCGGTCAAGGTTCGTTGATATCTCAGGTTTTCTCGGAGAGCACCGCGAGCAGGCCTGGCACAACCTCGCCGGCTTCGAGCTTCTGGTGTATTTTCTCGAGAATGCCTGCGAGCAGATGTTTGCCTGTTTTTGCGGAACCCAGGCGTGCCAAAAGTGCCGCGAAGTCCCCCGTAGAAAGTTCCATCGCGCTGAAGGCGTCGTGTGAAACCATGACGAAGTGACTGCCCGGTGTTAAGCGGTGCTCTGACACCATAGTGTATTCTGAACCGAACTGTTCGCTACCGAGATGTATCTCGCGGCAGTCGTTGCCCGTGACTTCGAACAGGTGTACGCCGCCGGCACGGTAGATATCCATACTCTTTTCACTTTCGTCGAGGCGCGCGAAGAAAAGGCCCGGCACGAGTTCACTCGAAGCAAAGAGGGCGGTCCACAGGTTGCGGGCGATTTCGTCGGAGGTCAGGTTCTCTTTTGCCAGCACCCAGAAGCGCTCTTGAATACGGTTTTTAACGATAAGCGCTTCGGTGCTATCAGAGTCGGTGATGCCGATGAAAACATCGATGCGGCCCTGGTCGTGCGCGCCGCAGATAAATTCTTTCGTGGCGATCTTCGGCCGGCGGGGATAAACCGCCAGCTCATAGCTCTGCATACGCGGAAACGGTTTTTCAAAAAGTTTTGTCTGCATCAGTTGCAGCGCGGCATCAGACCCGCCTGAGACAGGCGCGGCTGCCGCCGGGTGGTGTACCGGGTGACTGATCTTCTCGTCGACCGCGTGGATTAAAGCCTGAATCTCTTCGTAGTGCGGCTCGATACTGTCGGCGCGCAGCGAATCGACGTCGAGGCCGCGCACGATCTGTGCGATGGTGTGTGCGATACTATGGCCGAAGTGATAGACAAAGAGGCTGTTGATGCCGACGGCCAGCAGGCAAAGTAAAAGAAAGGATACCGCGAGCGTCAGCAGCTTGGGCTTCTGAACGGTGATACCCACGAGAATCGTATAGGCATCTTGTACGAACGCGGTATAATTCAGATCGCTCTGCGGGTAGAGCGGCATGGCGGGCCGGCCGTTCAGGTATTTGAGAGTTTCGGCGAGAAGTTTGTTCTGCATCTCGACGTCGCGGTGCTTGAAACGCGGATCGGTGGCGTATTTGCTGAGTAGGGCTGAAATTGTCTCATCGCTATGATCGATAATGCTCTTTTTCGCGTCGAAAACCGCGACCGCGTCGGTAAAACCGGCATCGCGTAGCTTGCGCATGAAAGTCGTCGAGTTGACGGGGTCTTTGCTGTTGGCAACAGCGCGGACGATCACCTCGGCGCTTTTCGCTTTTTGTTCGAGCTGCTGGTTGGCGAGCCTCGAAAACAGCGAAACCGAGAGTACGAAATAAATCGCCGAAAAGATGAATCCCACCGTCAGCATGACGAGGCCGAGCGTCATCGTGAGTTTCATGGCCAGCGCCGGGCGCGTTTTGCCGGTAACCGCGGAAAAAGACATATGTTAATATAACATCGGCAGACGGGGCGTCAAATTTGAACGTGGGCTGCGCGGCAGACCGCAAAACGCTAAAATTCCGGAAAAGTTCCGTGATTTTTGTGCCAAAAATCACTCCATGAACGGGCAATTGCCCGCTTTTCCAGAATTTTTGCGTTTTGCATCGCTGTTCTCGTAGATGATCGGCGGCCTGCCGCGCAGCCCCCAAGCGGGTTCCCGATTATCTTTACAGTAGGTCAAAATCTCCGGCGCTGAGTAATGGCCCATAAGTATGTTTATTTCTTCTCGGCGAAAAAGACCGAGGGGGGTGCCGGGGATAAAAAGCTGCTCGGCGGCAAGGGGGCGAACCTTGCGGAGATGACCACGCTCGGGATTCCGGTGCCTCCCGGCTTCACAATTTCGACCGAAGTTTGCACTTATTATTACGCGCATAACAATAGCTATCCATCCGACTTACAGGGGCAAATCGACGCCGGTATCGCCGAGCTCGAAGCGGGTATCGGCAAAAAGTTTGGCGATAAAAAGAACCCTCTTTTAGTATCTGTACGTTCAGGGGCACCGGTTTCGATGCCGGGCATGATGGATACCATTCTGAACCTGGGCCTGAACGACGAAACCGTCGCGGGCCTCATCGAAAGCACCGGCAACAAACGCTTCGGTTACGATAGCTACCGCCGCTTCATACAGATGTACGGCAACGTGGTGATGGGCATGAAACACCACGACTTCGAGCATATTCTTGAGGGCGCAAAAAAAGCCAAGGGCGTCAGCGAAGACCTCGCCCTCGACGCCGACGACTTGCAAAAACTCATTGTTGCTTATAAAGCCGAGGTCAAAAAAGTCACGGGTAAGGATTTCCCCCAGTCGCCGAAAGAGCAACTGATGGGCGCCATCGACGCCGTGTTCGCGTCGTGGATGAACGACCGCGCCATCACTTACCGCAAACTCAATAATATTTCCGAAGCGCTCGGCACAGCGGTGAATGTACAGTCTATGGTGTTCGGCAATATGGGCGACGACTGCGGTACCGGCGTCGCGTTCACACGTAACCCCGCAAACGGCGAGCGCAAGTTCTATGGCGAGTTCTTAATGAACGCGCAGGGTGAAGACGTGGTTGCGGGCATTCGCACGCCGCTCTCTATTGAAAAACTCGCCGAGATCATGCCCGACGCGATGAAAGAGCTGCTATCCTATGCGGACAAACTCGAACACCATTACAAAGACATGCAGGATATCGAGTTTACCATCGAACGCTCGAAACTCTATATGCTCCAGACGCGTTCGGGCAAACGCACCGCATTTTCGGCGATTCGCACCGCCGTCGAAATGGTCGACGAAAAACTCATTGATGAGAAAACTGCGCTGAAACGCATCGATGCGGGTACATTACCGTCGCTGCTCGCCAAAATTTTCGACGAAAAAGAAAAGAAAGACGTGCTCGCAAAAGGACTCGTCGTTGCCTCGGGTTTACCGGCCGGTCCCGGTGCGGCAAGCGGTAAGATTGTGCTCACAGCGGAAAAGGCTGTCGAGTGGGCGGCAAAGGGCGTGAAGTCGATTCTGGTGCGTGTCGAGACTTCCCCGGAAGACATATCGGGTATGCACAGCTCTGAGGGTATCTTGACCGCCCGCGGCGGTATGACTTCGCATGCGGCGGTGGTCGCTCGCGGCATGAACAAACCCTGTATTGTCGGCTGCAGCGCACTCGAAGTCGATTATAAAAACGGCGTTGTCGAGTTCAACTCTGGTACAGCGAAAGCCGCGAAGTTCAAAGAAGGCGATAATATCTCGATCGACGGTTTTACGGGACAAGTACTGAACGCCGCACTGAATACGATTCCGAGCGAGCTGGAACAGGTTTTCGTCAGCAAAACCATGCCCATCGAGAAGTCTCTGCTGGCGCAACAATACGCGCGTATTATGGAATGGGCCGATAAGCTTTCGCGCCTCAAGGTACGTACCAATGCCGATACGCCGCAAGACGCAGCGGTGGCGCGCAGCTATGGTGCGCAGGGTATCGGTCTTTGCCGAACCGAACACATGTTTTTCCACGAAGACCGCATCGCTGCGATGCGCGAGATGATTCTTTCTTCGACTCTCGAAGAACGCGAAAAAGCGCTCGCAAAGCTGCTACCGTTCCAGCGCGCCGATTTTAAAGGCATCTTCGAAGCGATGGAAGGCCTGCCGGTTACTGTACGCCTTCTCGACCCGCCCCTCCATGAATTTTTACCGCATGAAGAAGAGCAGATCGAAGAACTCGCGAAGGCCTTCGGCAAAACAAGCCAGTATGTGCACAAGAAGATCGACGATCTCAAAGAGTTTAATCCGATGCTGGGTCACCGCGGTTGCCGGTTAGGAGTCACCTACCCGGAAATCACGGCGATGCAGACGCGTGCCATCATCGAGGCCGCGGCAGAGATAGCTAAAGAAGGGAAAAAGGTATTCCCCGAAATCATGGTGCCGCTCGTCGGCCATTACAAAGAGCTGGCGAACCAGGCGAAGGTGATTCGCGAGACGGCCGACGCTGTGCAGAAAGAAAAGGGTGTGACTGTCGCATACACCATCGGTACGATGATCGAAGTGCCGCGCGCCGCAGTCACAGCCGATGAGATCGCGCAGCACGCCGAATTCTTCAGCTTTGGTACCAACGACCTCACGCAGATGACATCCGGCTTTTCACGCGACGACTCGGAGCATTATCTGCCGTATTACATACAGAAAGGAATCTATCCGCAGAACCCCTTTCAGGTGCTCGATTGGGAAGGCGTCGGCAAACTTATCGAAATCGCAATTGAAAAAGGCCGTAAGACTCAGCCGAAAATTAAGCTCGGTGTGTGCGGCGAACACGGGGGAGATCCCGATTCGATCAAGTATTGCCACCGCGTCGGGCTGGACTACGTCTCTTGCTCGCCGTACCGTGTGCCGATCGCCCGGCTCGCGGCGGCGCAAGCGACGCTTCAGTAAGCGTTGCCTGCGGTCGGGCGCCGCTTACTGCCCGCAGGTCGATTTCTGCAGCTTCGTGATATGGCCTTCGTAGTTAATGAAAGCCGTGCGAAATCTGCCCCAGTTTCTCGCTTTGAGACCCTGGTCCATGGCGCGTGCAAAGCTAACCATCGGTTTATCGCCGCCCACTTCGACGAGCGCTTTAACCATATCTTTGTAGCTTGCAACATCGTCTTTCTGCGTGTAGAAATTCAGCTTCGGCGGTAACTGCTCTTTGACGCTCGCAAGCGCCGACTGAAACTCTGAAATCGACTGGCATTGCTCGTTCGCTTCGTTGCCCGAAGCGGGTTCGGCTGCCGTGATTTCCTGCTCAATACTTGCCTGCGGTTGTTGCGCGGCCTGGCCTTTGACGAGTTGGTATTGCGGGTCCTGCGTTTTCTGCTGCGCGCTGTTGATCGGGATCTGCTTCGTTGCCTGCTTCATGATCGTATCCCAGTTGGTGTCGTTCTTTTTCACTTCGCTGCGCACGATCGAAAGAAAACGGCTGGTGAATGCCCCGCCCTGCGAATCTTCGCCGAACGAGAACTGGCCGACCTGCGAACCCGAAGCATAGATGCGCCCCGAGAATTCGACGAAGAGTTTTTTCCAGAGTGCTTCCTGGTCTACCTGCATCGAACGCGAGCCCATGGTGCGTGGCGGCGAATCGATAAAGCTGTTGCACGAGTCGCTGATTGCCAGAACCATGCGCGGTTGTTTCTGTTGTAAGGTGTCGATGACCCACTGGAAATCGACGCCTTTATCGCCGGCGTCGGGAATATACAGCAACGGCCAGCGCGTCTTCACCTGCTGGGTTCTGAATCCGTGCCCCGAATAATAGAAGATTACCGTATCGTCGCTTTCGGCCTTCAAACCATTCACAGCCGCGGTGACAATCTTCGACTTTATCTGCGCGCCTTTAAGAACTTTGAGATCGAGTTTGAGGCCTGTCTTGGCTGCAATGTCGCGCATGAATGCTTCGACATTGGCAAGATCTGTAACCACCGATTTACCGATCGAGCGATCATTGGTGTCGCCAATGAGCAGTGCGCGCAGAGTGGCGGCCTGCAGCGATGAGGCACAGAACAGGGCGGCAAAGGCCGCGACGAAAAGACTGCGCATTACTTACCGCCTGTCAGTTTAGAGAGGGCTGCGTCGCCGGGAAAAACCTCCAGAGCCAGGCCGAGCACCTCTTTCAATGCTGCGTCGAAATCTTCTATATTTCCCGGTTTTGCATCGCGGCCGAAAGCAACTTCATTGCAGGAGAAACAAAAAAGTGCATGCGCCTGTTTGCCCTCTTTTTCAAAAATAAAGCCGACATAGGGTTTGAAAACGCAGCGCTTCTGCGTATTAAAATCGTAGGTTCCGGTATTAAAGACGATCTTTTGCAGTTTCGCAATCTGTTCGGCCGAAAGGGGTTTTGCCTTCTTCACGATCGCAAAACCTTCGAGATTTTCTTTTTTCTCACCCGAACCCTGTTCCGGGTTCACGATGACAGGTATGACGCGCGTGGCATCGGCATAGATGTCTTTGCCAGAAAGCAGCTTTTCGACCTGCGCGTCAACATTGCCTGAATACATGTTTTTACCCTCCGAACCGCTGCCACCCGATTTACAAGCGCCCAGCGCAAATACCGCGGCTACCACCGCCATGCTGATTTTTTTCATGGTGTAGTTTGCTGGTCAGGTTCGGGAAGTCAATGACTAACTACGGTTTTAATGCCGTTTGCAGGCGGAGCACCATCGTATCGCGCGCTTCGTCTATATAAGGAACCATGGGCAGATTTCCCCATACCGGCTTTGGCCAGGCGGCATCGTTGCTAAAGCGCGCGATGACATGCACATGCAGTTGTGGTACGACATTGCCGAGAGCGGCGACATTGAGTTTTGTCGGATGAAACTCGTTTCTGAGCATTTTACTGACAAGCGCGATCTCACGCCAGAGCGTTAGCTGCGCGCTTTCGTCGAGATCGATGATTTCGCGCAGATCGGTACGGCGCGGTATCATTAATAACCAGGGTACCGCCGCCGCATCCATCAGCCTTATGTCGCAGAGTTCAAGCACGGCGACAGGTACCGAATCTGCCAGTAGCTGCGGGTGTAGTTCGAAGGCCATACTCAGGCGTATGCGGCAAGATCTGAAAATTTTTCGAGACGCACCGCGTATTCGGTGATCTCGCCCGGCGGTGCATGGCCGTACGCACACCATGCGAAATCGCCGCCGATTGCTTGCGCGGCTTCGAGATCGCTCAGCCGGTCGCCGACCATGAGAATATCTTTGACGCCGATGCCCGAGGCTACGTATGCCTTGAGAATATCGCCTTTTGTGAAAATAGTTTTTCCGTCGATATAGGTGGGATTCACCACATACTCGAGTATACCCAACTGGCGCAGAATCGCTTCGATATAGGGTCGGCGGCCATTCGAGGCAACGAGAATTTCACCGCCTGCTGCCCGTATTCTATCTACCGTCGCCCGCACTTCGGGATAATATTCGCCTTCGCCCCGGTCGATGCGGGCGCAGAGTAAACCCAGAATGCTGTCAGATATCTGGTCGCGATCCGTATCGGGTAAATCGGGAAAAAGATTTTCAAAGATTTTTTTGACGGGTTTACCGATTTCCAGCATGATGCGTTCGCGCCCGGGAGTTGCCAGAGTCACCCCGCGCGCCTTGCAAAAATTTTCAATCGCTTCTTTATATGTTGGGTAGATAATTTCTTCAGACGAAAAAACCGTACCGTCGATGTCGAGAGCGAAGTATTTATATTTCACTTCGCGCTGTATTGCAAGGGGACTTCAATCGAATAGCCCATGCTCTGCCCGTTTACGATATGCGGGGGGCATTTTTTTGCGCCGAAAGCGCGCGCCCCGGCTTTGATGAAAAGTTTACGCATTGCGGGTATCTGTTCTTCGTCGACTTCGGGTGGAAATTCAACGGAGATCGGCGTATCGGAACGTACATTGCCAAATCTGTCGACAACCAGTCGCACGGTTACGGTCGCCATCTTTACATACGGTGCCGCTTCGCTGGGAAAATTACGCGTCGCGCATCGACCAATATCGGGTATCGTCTCGCTGCCCGTGAGATTTACCGGAGGTGTGTTATCCACTTCATTTGCCGCCGGTGGTAGATTTTTTTCGACGGGGGCTGATTTATCGGCTGGTAAAACCGGTTTGACTTTCTCGGTTTCGGGTGCTTTTGCGGGAGGCAGTTTCTTATCCAGGCCCGCCGGTTGCGGGGTGCCGGCAACAGGTTGTGGCGCATTCACCGGCAAACCATTCGCCGCTGTTTGTGGGGTGCCGGGGCCGCAGGGCCGCAGAAAAAAGATAATGGCCGCGATTCCGCCTGCGGCGATCAGCAGAATCGATAAGTTACGTAACGACATCGGGGGAGAATTCTGACCGGAGGCTAATTGTAAAGCTCATAACTCAGCGGCACTTCAAGCTTGTAAGGCACCGGCGAACCACCGACGCTGTATACCGGGCAGCGGCGGCCGAGCAACGATGCGCGCGCAGCATTCAGAAACAGGCTGCGCATGCGGGCCTTCAGCTCGGGCGGCAGTTCTTTCTTAAAAGCCACGTGCAGCGGTTTCGCTTCGCGCACAATACCGGTCTTGTCGACCGTGATCTGAATCGGCACCTGCGCCTCTTCGACATACGCTTTCGCCTCGGCGGGAAAGTTACGCACTGCGCAGCGGGCGATGTTCGGCGCGTTGCCGCCCGACCCTGTGCCGTCGACATCGAGATCGACGACGCCTTCGCCGTCGACACTGCCCCCGGCCTCATTGGCAGGTAAAGTCGATGCCTCTTTTTTTTCTTTCACGAACTGGTTACCGAAAACTTCATCGACCTCGATGACAGGCGCCTTGCGCGCGCGCGGTTTGAAATCCCCCAGATCTATGGACGCCGATGAAAATGGAATCTCGCGGCCTTCGCCCTGCCAGCTGAAGCCCACATAGACCCCGATTTCTATCGCTAAGATGAGGCCAAAGGCAATTGCAAGGTATTTCTTTTTTTTCTCGTCGGGAACCTTGCGAAACGAGTTTACCAGCCCGCCGAAGACGCGCTCGCCGGTTGAGAGCAGAATTCCGCCCAGTTCTTCCACACGCCAGCCCTCAGGGTAAAATCACAGGGACAAGATTTTATCGTATTCGGGCCGCGACAGCAGGGCCGCGATGCCCGAAAAATCAGGCTTTTTTGCGGGTCAGCACCTTTTTTTCGGGGGGGCAGGTAGTGCATTCGGCGTAGATCGTCAGATGGTGCTCTTTCATGCGGAAACCGTTTTTCAGCGTAATCTTCTCTTTCAGTGATTCAAGGCTCGAATCGGCGAACTCAATAATTTTGCCGCAGTCCATACAGACAATGTGGTCGTGGTGCTCATGACCCGGGGTGTGTTCGTAAAACTTGTAGTCTTTGCCGAAGTCGTGCTCTTCGATGAGTTTCAGGTCGAGCATCATCTGTATTACCCGGTACGCGGTCGCCTGCGACACCTTCTTGCCTTTCTCGCGAAACGAGGCGATCAGCTCTTCGACGGTAAAATGTTCGTGTGTGCGAAAGATCCAGTCTGCAATTTCGTCGCGCTGTGGTGTCGATTTGTACTGGTTCTGCTGCATCCGCTCTCTCAGCAGCGTCATTTCGCGGGTGATGTTGGCGGTGCGCGGTTCCATGTGTTGAGGGGGCCGTTTAAAACCCGGTCGTCAAGTCTAATTATATAGTTGGATTGACTCCTCCGCTAAAAAAAAATCGCTGTGGCATGGCCATAACCAAGTTGCATCCGATTCTGGGTTCACTGTTGTTCGCTTCTTTCTGCGGAGCCGCTTACGGTGTTCTCACCCAGGCGGTCGCCCGTTTCGGAGCGAAACACGATCAACAGATTCCGCAGGCGTTTCTGATTATGTCGGCGGCGTACGTCTTTCTTTTGCCCGCGGTCATCGGCATGGTGCATGTCTATATTCGCAGCCGCGTGAAAGTAGTCGGTTATGTTTCGGCCATTTTCGAGCCCCTCGTGCCGGCGCTGCTTTGCCTCATCTTCTCGGTACTGGTTCACTGGGAGGGAACGATCTGCCTGATCATGGCCTTGCCCGTTATGCTGATTT
>JAFLED010000132.1 GCA_017302045.1 Spirochaetota bacterium | reverse complement strand
CATCGTCGAAAAATTTCTGATCGATGCCCGCGCGCAGGTAGAGCGCATACGAACGGTCGATTTTCGCGAGCGTCTCCCGTGCGTCGGGATATAGATTCACCGTGTCGTCAAAATTGAAGGTGCCGAGAGGCGTAAGCGCGCGGTTATAGACCGGAATCTGGAAACCGAGCCCGAAGCTCCAGTCGATACTCCACTGCCTGAAAATCTGCCGCAGGTCTGCCTTGACCTGCGAGTGGCTGGGGTAAAAGATTTTTGCCGAATTGGGCAGTACGAGGTCGTCGGTATAACGCGTGTACTGCGCCCGCAGGGTAATGAGATTTGCATCTTCACGCCAGATCTTAAACGGCATGGTTGCAATAATGCCAAACTCAGCGCCGGCATTCTGTTTCACAAAATCGTCGCCGCTCAAAATGCGGTTAAAACCGGCGGCGACCGCGAGCTGAAAAACCCGCGGTGCCGCGATTTCTTCGGCGATCGCGGGAAGCGTCGTCAACAGCGCGAAAATGGCCGCAACGGGGTGGCGCAAGGCAGGCCGCATGCCGGTTGGGCTGTAAAACCGCCCTAGTGCGGCAAGCTTTGTTATTGACGGTGGTGTGCTGAAGTAAAGAGGAAATATGCGACTGGTACGTCTTTTTTTACCGATTCTTTTCGCCTCTACCGCCAGCCTATCTGCCCTCGAAATATTTATCAACCGTTCTTATACCTCGACCGAAAAAGCGCAGGCGACGCTCTATGCCTCGGGCGAGGGTACGCTGTTTCTGCGGCTTTACCGTATCGACGATGTGCAGGGCTATCTCGCGGGTCAGACGAATGCGCATACTGTCGTTGAAAAAAACGAACGCCTGATGCAGCCAGGTTATTTTCTCTGGCGCAGTGTGATCGAAAATTTCGAATACTCGCTCTACCAGTTCGCGCGGCGTTATATGCGTTCCGATTACCGTAACCGGCTGCGCGGCGATCTGGGGCTTGAAAAATATGCCTTCCCTTTCCGCGATCGTTTTCCCGAAGCGAATCTTTTTGCTCCCCTCGCATTGCCGATTGTCACCGAGGCGGGAATCCCCGTGCGGGCACGCCACTGGCAGGCGCTGAAACACCAGTTCGGTGACCTCAAACCCGGCTACTATCTCGTCGAAGTCTCGCAGGGACGCCACATTGCGCATGCGCCGCTCGTGATTTCAGACCTCGCGATGGTAACGAAGACATCGCCTTACAATGTGCTCATCTATGCAGTGAACCTGACAACAGGCCAGCCTGTAGATAATGCCACGGTTATCGCTTATGCGCGCGAGAAGGTCAACGATGTCGAACTGCATGTACCTAAGCAGAGTTTTCCGCTCAAAGACGGTATCGCGTTCAGCGAGAAGACCGCTTATCTGCAGGATTCCCAAAATACACTCTATCTGCTGCAGTCGGGTAAACATTTTGCCTTCTCAGAACTCTTCGCCATCGACGCAGCGAAAAGTCTCTACGAGGCCGCCATTTACACCGATCGGCCTGTGTACCGCATTGGCGATAAGGTCGAGGTGCGCGCTGTGTTTGTGCGCAAGCAGGGGGCGGCGGCGCACGGGAAGGTTAAATACGAAATCAAGAATGGCGACGAAGTGATCCATTCGGGTTCGGGGGATCTCTCGCCTGCGGGCAGTCTCTCTTTCAGTTATGCCACGGCCGGCCTTAAGCCGGCACGTTATGCGATTCAGATGGAAATCGGCGGCGAAAAACACAGCGGTGGTTTTCTTATCGAGCAGTATAAAAAGCCCGAAACACGTGCGGGCATGACTGTAGAGAAGGGCGTCATTCTGCGTGGTGACACTGCCTCTGCCGAAGTCACGGCCGCGTATTATTCGGGCGAACCCCTCGGTAAAGCACCCGCAGAGATCACGATCGAGCGCCAGCGTATCGGGTATCCGTGGTGGTATGGTTTTGGTTATGACGAGTATTATGGCGACAGCGACGAATACGGTAACTGGGAATTCGTGAAAGAGTTTTCCGCCGAGCTCGATGCGAAAGGTAAACTCAGAATACCGGTTTCGACGACGGGCAAAGACGACGAAGTTTTGCGCGACGCCGATTACACCTACCGTATTCGTGCGACGGTGAAAGCGCAGAACCGCGAAGAAACTTCGGCGACGGCGCGCTTTAAGGTCTACCGGGCGCCGGTGAGTCTGCGTCTGTCACAGGAGCGTTGGTATTTTACGCCATCGACCCCGATTGCTTTCAAGGTCGTTGCCAGCTCGGTGTTTAATGCAAAACCCGTGAAAACCACGGTGAAGGCCGAACTCTTCTACCGTGAATACGAACCCAAGGGCCAGAAATACAACGAAGTCAGCGTCACTTCGCTGAACCTCGATACCAACGAAGCGGGTGAACTGAATGCGGAGTTCCCCGCGCAGAAACGCGGCGGTACGTATCTCGTCAGAGTCAGCGCCAGCGATGCGGGTAAAGCCACGCAAGAGCTGCTCGAAACTTATGTCTATGGGGGGGCGGATTTTTATGGCGATAGCGGCGAAACGATCGAGCGCAACGTCAGTATCAGTGCCAACAAAAAACAATACGAGCTTTTTGAGACGGCCGAGTTCGCCGTGCGCATGCCGGTGAAGAAAAAACTACCCGTGTTGGTCACCATCGAAAACGACCGCATTCGCAAATACGTGCTGCTGAAAGATGCGGAGTCCTCTTTTATACACCGCGAGGATTTGCGCAGCGAAATTACGCCCAATTTTGAAATCAGCGTCACGGCGCTCGATTTCGATAAAAATCCGCGCTTCTATTCGGGACAGGCCCAGGTGGTTTTGCCACCCAAGCACCGCATCATGCGACTGGAGGTTGTCTCAGACCGTGATCGGTACCGGCCGGGCGAAGAGGCCAACCTGGTCGTCAAAACTTTCGACAGTAAGAATAACCCCGTGAGCGCCGAGTTCTCTCTCGGTGTTGTCGATGAGGCTATCTATGCGATACGCGAAGATGCGCTGAAATCGCTGCCACTGGTTTTAAATCCGCGCCTGCCTTCTTCTGTGGTTACTCATAACTCGCTCGCTTTTACTTTCTATGGTTACGGCGCCGAAAAAAGCCTCTACGCGCTCTACCGCGAACAGATGGCCGAGGCCGCCGCACTGCGCAAGGGCGATCTCCAGAAGGTAAAGATCCGCAAAAATTTCAAGGATACAGCATACTTTACAGCGACCGGGAAAACCGGTGCCGACGGCATCGGCAAGCTACGCGTGCCGCTGCCCGATAATCTCACGGAATGGCGTATCACCACGCATGCGCATTCGAGTGCGGGGCTCTCGGCCAGCGAACGCACAAAGCTTGTCGTGGCAAAAGACTTTGCGATGCGTCTCGCGCAGCCGCGCTTTTTGCGCGAACGCGACGAAGCGAAATTGCGCCTGCTGGTTTCGAACCAGTTGAAAGAGAAGCAGACAGCGAGCTTTGAGACCACGTTCGCGGCGCTAAAACTCGACAAGGCCTTTCCGGCAAAGCTCGAGATACCCCCGGGCGAAGAACGTTATGTAGATTTCAGCGTTACGGCGCCATTTTACCCGGCGGATGGCAAGGCGACGCTCAAATTTATCGCGCGCGCCGAAAAAGATAATGACGGGCTCGAAATGACGCTGCCGATTCTGCCGTATGGCGTTGAAAATTATGTCGCCGAGCAAAAGATTTTCGGCGACGAAGAAAAGTCGTGGAGTACCAAACTTGCCCTCGATCGCGACGCGCGGCAAGAACTCGCCGAACTCACGGTCAGCTTTATACCCGGAGTGATTCCATCGGTGCTCGAGACCTTACCGTATCTCATTCAGTATCCGTATGGCTGCGTCGAACAGACCCTCTCGACATTCTTACCCGCGATCTGGGCCGCGAAGGCTGCCGATATGCTGAAATTACCGTTGCCCGTAAATGCGGTGCAGTTGAAAGATATCACCGACCAGGGGCTCAAAAAGCTCTACGGTTATCAGCACGGCGACGGCGGCTGGGGCTGGTGGTCCGACGACCCGACCGATCTCTATATGAGCGCCTATACGCTCTGGGGTCTCAATGAAGCCCGCAACGCGGGTGTTGCCGTTGACAAACGCGCCCTGACGCGTGGCACGAAATACCTGGTGGAACAGCTGACGCTGCAGACATTAAAAGACGCACGGGATAGCTATTCGATAAACCGGCTGATCTTTGCGCAGCGTGTGGCTGTGAGCCTCTCGAAAAAAACGCCGGTTGCCGACAAGATCAAAGGCGAGTGGAGTGCTCTGCTCGAAAAAGGTTTTAACGAACCCGCGGGGTTGGCCCTCATCGTGCAAGGGGCGACAGAGGCGAAATTCAAAGAGCTGCGCAACGACGCTTTGAAAAAGCTCGCCGCACTAAAGAAGACGAGCGCTACCGGCGCGTATTTCGAACATAACGCCAAAGACGGCTACTATTGGTATAACGACCGCGAGGAGACAACCGCGCAGGTGTTAAACGCGCTTCTGGGCGCCGGCGTCAAACAGGCTAATCTGTCGGAGCGCGAGCTCGTGAGTTATCTCATCACGCAGAAAAAACAGCAGCGCTGGCGCAGCACGAAACTTTCGGCGCTGATCACGCGCGCCTTTGCCGAATACGCCGCACAGACCGGCGAAAAGCTGAGCGCGGTCAAGGTTGTAGCCGAAGTCGATGGCACACGGCGTGACGCCGAGTATAACCCGAAAAAACCTTCGGCGCGCGACCTGCAGCTGACATTTAAAACAAGTGGCCGCGATCTTAAGGTTAAGGTGAATCGATCGAACTCGGGCTTTTTTCTCGCGCGCGCCGAATGGAAACATTATCTGAATAAACCGCTGATCGTGCCGCGCGAAGGTAACTTCAAGGTCGCGCGCCGGTTTTTTGCGGTCAATAAGAACCAGAACCAGTACATCAAGGGCGACGCGCGTTATACTTTCAAACCGGGCGAACTTGTCATGACCGAGATCGATCTGAAAGCGACGAAAGGCAGCGAATACCTGCTGCTCGAAGATATGATTCCCGCAGGGTTTGAACCGCTCAACGCGAATGAACTCGCCGAGATGGGCAACCTGCGTTATGACAACTATGCCAATAGCCCGGCTTCGGTCACGCGTCTCGACGACCGCGTCGGCCTCGGCAAGACACAGATCGTAAAAGAAAATTTCACACCGCGTTCGTTCTACCGCGCTGTGTTCCCGGGTAAATACCAGACCATGCCGGCACAGGGCGGACTCATGTATTACCCTGAGACTTTTGCATATTCTGCGTCGGATGTCATCACGATCAGCGAATGACACGGCGGGCAGTTGTATGCATCGCGCTTTGCTGTGGGGTGGGGCTACTTTGGGGCAAACCAGACCAGTACCTGTTATGGCTTGCGACAAAAGACGGCAAAGTCGACGAGAGGTTGGCCGATTTTCTCGAGCGCAAGCTCACCGCGGTTGACATTCAGTTACTCAAACGAAGCGAACGTTATAAACGATTGCCCCACCTGGCGATGCCGGTCTGCACCGGGGCTGAGTATTATCTGTTTTCACCCGCCGAAGACCTGCTTGCGGTCGGCTGTGTCGATGCCGCATACCCCGGTCTTGCCGTGCAGGCAGTTGCCGATGCTATGAACCGGTATACGGCCGAAATCAGAAAAGGGGGAGATCCCACGGTGCTTGCAACCCGGCGTCGGCGCTAAAAAAATAGTGCTGCCCAGCGTGGCTGCAAATCTGGTATGGAATTTGCATGAAGGCTAGGGCGTGATACGGGCATCTCTTACCCATCTGACCGAATACGAATACGATCGCCCGGTTGCGTTGTCGCCGCATGTGGTGCGCCTGCGCCCGGCGCCGCATACGCGCACCGAGATTGAGTCGTATTCGCTCACGGTTGAACCCAAAAAGCAGTTTCTCAACTGGCAACAAGACCCGTTCGCCAACTGGCAGGCGCGTCTGGTTTTTCCCGAAAAAACGAAGAAACTTACCGTCAAGGTTGAGCTCGTTGCGGTGCTGCGTGTTTTTAACCCGTTTGATTTTTTTGTCGAAGAATCGGCGTCGCGGTTTCCGTTTACCTACGACGAAGCGTTGAAGCTCGAGCTCGCTCCGTATCTCACCGCTTCAGAAGATTCTCCCGAACTGCAGAGCTTTGTCACGGCATTCAAAGCCGAAGGCAAGACGACGGTGGATTTCCTCGTTGCCTTGAATCAATACGTCAAAAGCGCGGTCGGCTATATTATTCGCCTCGAACCCGGCGTGCAGAGTGCCGCAGAGACACTGAACCTCAAGTCGGGTTCGTGCCGCGACAGCGCCTATCTGCTCGTGCAGCTCGCGCGCCATCTGGGTCTTGCGGCGCGGTTTGTCTCGGGCTACCTCATTCAGCTGAAGGCCGACGTGCCGGGCGAGGGGGAATTCAAAGGGCCCGAGAATGATTTTACCGATCTGCATGCCTGGGCCGAGATCTATATTCCCGGCGCGGGCTGGGTGGGCCTCGACGCGACCTCGGGGCTTTTTGCCGCCGAAGGCCATATTCCGCTCGCTGCCACACCCGAACCCACGAGCGCCGCCGCGATTTTTGGTTTCACCGAACCCTGCAATTCAAAACTCAATTTCAAAATGGAGGTGACGCGGCTTTCAGAGACACCACGCGTCACGAAGCCCTATACCGAAGAGACCTGGGCGGGGCTGTTGAAACTCGGCGAGAAACTCGACGCCGAGCTGGCGGCATCGGGCATGAAACTGTCGATCGGCGGCGAGCCGACCTTTGTCTCGGCGACCGACCGTGAAAGCCGGCAGTGGAATTTCGACGCGCTCGGCAAAGACAAGTACGATCTCGCCGAAAAGTTGCTCGAGCGTCTCTACGGCATTTACTGTAAGGGGGGTATCATTCTGCGGTCGCAGGGTAAGTGGTACCCCGGCGAGCCGTTGCCGCGCTGGTCGCTCGACGCGTTCTGGCGCCGCGACGGCAAGGCGCTGTGGAATGATCTGACGCTTTTGGGCTTTTCCGATGCTAAAAAGAAGGCATACCATTCGGTCGCCGACGCGAAAGAGTTTATTCAATTGCTGGCGAAAAAGCTGTCGTTGCCACCGGAGTGCATCCACACCGCCTACGAAGACCCTGCGCACTACGTGCATGCCGAGTCGAAACTGCCCGAAGAGTTCATGCGTGCGATCGAGGGCAATTCATTCTCTGAAATCGAACGCCGTCGTCTCTTAAAGATTCTCGACCAGGGATTGGGCGAAGCCGCGGGCTATGCGATGCCGCTGACATTCAATAAAACCACGAAGACCTGGGAGAGTGCGCTCATCACATTCCGCCGCGGTTTTCTGAGCCTGTTGCAGGGCGATTCGCCGCTGGGTCTGAGGCTGCCGCTTGCGTCGATCAGCGACGCATTCGAACCCGACTTTCATTCAGACCCTTTCGAGCGCAAAGACGGCGTCGAAAAAATTAAAGCGAAGGGGCGGGTGCGCAAGGCTCCCGTGCGCACATTTCTCTGTGTCGAGGCGCGCGCCGGTTATCTCTGCGTCTTTCTACCGCCGCTTACCGGTATCGACGAATTCGTCTCCCTTGTAGCCGAAATCGAGAACACGGCGAGAGAGACGGGCATGATACTGCATCTCGAGGGCTATCCGCCGCCCAAAGATGAAAAACTGAATTTTTTCCGCATTACCCCCGACCCCGGTGTCATCGAGGTCAACATGTTTCCCTCGGCGACGATTGCCGAGCTCACGCGTAAAACGCAGATCGTGTATGATGAGGCCGCCGCGGTGGGTCTTACCACCGACCGTTATATGCTCGATGGCCGGCCGTCGGCAACAGGCGGCGGCAATCATATTACGCTCGGCGCGCTGCATCCCGAAGACAGCCCGTTTTTGCGCCGCCCCGATCTTTTGGCTTCGGTCATCGCGTACTGGCAGAATCATCCGTCGCTTTCATATCTCTTCAGCGGGCTCTTCATAGGCCCCACCTCGCAGGCACCGCGCATCGACGAGGCGCGCGACGGCAATCTCTACGAAGCCGAGATCGCGCTCAAAGAGCTGCGCCGCATCGGTAAAGATCCGCTGCCATGGCAGATCGATCGCATTCTGCGCAACGTGCTCGTCGACATGACGGGCAATACGCACCGCGCCGAGATTTCGATCGACAAACTCTATGCGCCCGGATCGTTCACGGGCCGCCTCGGACTCGTCGAGCTGCGCGGTTTCGAGATGCCACCGCATGCGCGCATGAGTATTAGCCAACAATATCTCGTTGCGGCGCTCATGCTGATGTTCTGGCGTGAACCGTACCGCCAGCGCCTGATACCGTGGGGTAGTGCGCTCAAGGATAAATGGCTGCTGCCGTATTTTCTGCAGAAAGATTTTCATGCGATTCTCGACGATCTCAAAAAAGCCGGATTTCCCTTCGCGGAGTATCATTTTGCCCCATTCTATGAATTCCGTTTTCCGCTCTATGGACGCTACAAATCGGGCAAAATCGAGATCGAGCTGCGTATGGCGCTCGAGCCATGGAATGTGCTCGGCGAAGAAACACTTTCGGGTAACGTCTCGCGTGCTGTCGACAGCTCGGTCGAGCGGCTGCAGATACTCGTGAAAAATTTCGACCCAAACCGCTATACGATTGCCTGCAACGGCTATGCGGTTCCACTCTGGTATGCCGCGGCAGACGACGCCTATGTCGCCGGTGTGGTCTTTAAGGCATGGTCTCCGCCCTTCACCTTACATCCCACGATTCCCGTGCATGCCCCTCTACAATTCGCCATCTATGACAAAATCAACCAGAAATATGTCGGCGGCTGCAGCTACCATGTGGCCCATCCCGGCGGCAGGTCTTATGAGACTTTTCCCGTTAATGCCAACGAGGCCGAGAGCCGCCGCCTGTCGCGTTTCCATGAGCAGGCGGAATACCCCAAAAATCCGCCCGAGATATTGAGCTCAGGGGTAGGCAGTCAGCCTGATACCACGGGCGGCTCGGTCGACTTAGGCACCTCCATGTGCCATAGTCGACCTAACGCCATCCTTGGCTCGGTCGACTCAGGCACCTCCATGTGCCATACGCTTGACTTGCGGTTGAGCTGACCGGAATGACTGCGCAGACTGTGATGAACACAGAGACCAAGAGCATTAAGCCTGCCCAGGGCTATACCCCTATACCGGGAGCGTATGACGAGCTGCTCGATAGCCGCGGTTTGCCGCGTGAAAAATATAAGTTCATTCTCAACTCGTATGAAGAAATCGGCGAAGCAGAATTGGGCGCGCGGCGCAAAGAGCTGACACGCCTTCTCAAAGAAAACGGTGTTACCTATAATGTCTATGGCAGCGGCGACGAAAAGAAACGCCTGTGGTCGCTCGACCTCATGCCATTTCTCATGGAGAGCGCCGAATTCAGCGCGCTCGAACGCGGGCTGATTCAGCGCGGCGAACTCTTAAATGCGCTCTTTAAAGATTTGTATGGGCCGCGCCGTCTGCTGTTCGATAAGATCGTGCCGCCCGAGGTGGTTTTCGGCGCGCAGGGTTATCTCAGGCAGTGTTTTGGCTTCTACCAGGCGCGCGAACGCGAGCTGCTGTTTTTTTCGAGCGACCTCGCCCGCCGCGCCGACGGTACCTTCGTCGTGATCGGCGACCGCGCGCAGGCCCCTTCGGGGACGGGGTATGCGCTCGAGAACCGCATCGTGCTCTCGCGTGTTTTCCCGAGTCTGTACCGCGACAGTGAAGTGCACCGTGTCGCGATGTTTTTTCGCACGCTGCGTAAATCGCTCATCGCACAGGTACGCAACAGCGGCAACCGCGAGCCGCTTGTCGTGCTGCTGACGCCGGGCCCGGGTAACGAAACTTATTTTGAACATGTTTTTCTTGCGGGTTATCTGGGCTACACCCTCGCGCAGGCAACCGATCTCACCGTGCGCAATAACCGCGTTTATATCAAGACCGTCGAAGGGCACCAGCAGGTGGATGTCATTCTGCGGCGAACAGACGATATCTTTATGGACCCGCTCGAGCTCAAGGGCGATTCTTTGCTTGGGGTACCGGGATTGCTCGAAGCTGTGCGCAATGGTAATGTCGCGGTGGTCAATCCGCTCGGCGCCGCCGTGCTTGAAAACCGTTCGCTAACGGCTTATTTTCCGCAACTCTGCAAGTTCTATTTCGGCGAGTCGCAGATTCTGCCCGACACCGAGACGTATTACCTGGGCGACGAGGCACACCGCAGCGTCGTGCTCGCGGACCTGAACCGTTTTGTCATTAAACCCGCTGCGCGCAATATCGGGCAGAGCCATAATTATCCGGCGGGAATGAGCAGCGGCGAGCGCAGTGCGTTTCTCGCGCGCCTCAATGCTGCGCCGCAGCATTTTATTGCACAGGAAATCGTGCCGGGCTCTTCGATTCCGGTGCTGACAAATGAAAATCAGATGGTTGCGGGTAAGTGTGTCATCCGCACGTTTCAGGTCGCCTCAGATTCGGGCTACCATGTCATGCCTGGTGGTCTTGCGCGGGTTTCGACGCGCACCGAAGAGCTTATCGTTACCAACCAGAGCGGCGCGGGCAGTAAAGACATCTGGATACTTGCCTCGGAGCCGCAGAAAGATGTCTCGCTGTTGCGCGAGACGCAGCCCGAGTCGCGTATTTCGCGCAAGGCCGCGGGCAGCGTCCCGAGCCGTATCGCCGACAATATTTTCTGGATGGCGCGTTATGCCGAGCGCGCCGAGAATCTGTCGCGCCTCTTAAAACACG
>JAFLED010000131.1 GCA_017302045.1 Spirochaetota bacterium | reverse complement strand
ACACCCGTATCGTTAATTTCGAATGCTTCCATATAGCCCATCGTGTAGCCGTCTTGCTCTACCGCTTTCGTTGTGAAAGCAGATGAGAACTGCGTAATGCCGTCGACCTGCCCGGCTTCGCCAAGACGCAGCTCGACATTTTTCACTGCGGGATTTCCCGCGAGGCGAAAACTTACGGTCGCGTTGAGTTTATCCTGGTTACGCATGTCGACGCCGTCAGAGACGGATGTCAGGCGGCCATCGGGTGAAAACCCGAGCGTCATGCGCGTATTCCCGGCTACTTGTGTGTTTTGGCCGTTTGAACCGGTGACATCCACCGAAAGCTGTTCTGCGCCCTGCATCGCCACCGAGGCAGTCCACTTATTGGTGTCGGACTTCCACATATATACCTTCAACGTGTGCTCCACACCCTGATCGTCGAAGACGTTAATGCTGGTGATATGGCCGCGGCGCTTCGAAGGGTCGGCCTCCATAATCATTTTCGCGCGGTCGGCGTCTGACGCGCCCGCAGGCACTGCCTGTACCGAGGAGTTCAGGTTACTTTTGAAGCGCACGAAGCTGGTTTCTTTCGCGGGTTCTTTCTGATAAAGAGGAACTTTCAGGTTTTCGGTATCGCCAGCGGTATTCACGCCCGGTTTACCATCGCCCGATTTTGTCGCGTTCCAGCCCTGCAGACGCATACCATTCGCAGGGTTCACAAGCCAGCCTTCTTTATCGACGTCGAAGTTACCGTTACGGGTATAAAACTTTTTGCTACCGTCGGCGAGTACGAAAAAGCCTTCGCCCGAGATCGCGAGGTCGGTATTCTTCGAAGTCGTTTGCAACGCACCCTGATGCATCAGTTTATCGATCGACGATACCATCGCGCCGAGACCCACTTGTTTGGGGTTCACACCGCCGACATTATCGCGCGGCTCCGATGCGCCCGACACGAGCTGTGAAATCATGTCCTGAAAGTTTACGCGCTCGCTTTTGAAACCGTTGGTGTTCACATTCGAGATATTATTCCCGATGACATCCATCCGAATCTGGTGGTTTTTAAGTCCGGACACCCCGGAATACAGTGTTCGCATCATAGTCTTATTCTCCCTTTGGAACTTCTAATTTATTTTTTGGCGTTGGTGGCGGCGTTAAGGCCGCGGGTTTTTCGGCGCTTTTCTGATTTGCCTCGTAAGCCTGAGCCGCTTGCGTCGGACTTACTTGTGGAACAGGTTTTTGACCGGCTACATCCGGCTGATTCGTCTCGCGGTCATGGTGAGCTTGTCGAACCATGCCAGCGTCACCCTTCGACGGGCTCAGGGTGACACCTGGCATTGTTTCACGTGAAACATTACCCGGTCCCGCCGGGGTGACAGGTGCCGCAGCAGGAGTCACCTCGGTGACGACAGAAACGTCGTCGAGTTTGGTGAATCGCCCGCCGACTTTGAGCAAAACATCACCATTCGGCTGGTATATCGTCGAGGTCACGATCCCTTGCAGTGGCTTTTCCGTGACAAAATCTTTACCTTCGATCATTTTACCGATGAGCTGGTTCGCCTGCGCGCCGCGCAGTTTGTTCATCGAGTTAGCGACGTTATTCATCTGCTCGAGCGATGAAAACTGCGCCATCTGAGAGATGAACTCCCGATCGTTCATCGGGTTAGTGGGATCCTGTTTGGATAACTGTGTTACCAAGAGTTTCAAAAAGCTGTTCTTATCGAGCGCATCGTAGCCCGATTTGCGCACCAGCGGCGTCTTACCGTTCTTTGAGATCGGCTGCTTCTGCTGCTTGCGCTGCATCTCGCGCAAAATCGCCGCATCGCTCGATGCGTCGGATGATTGTACTGCGCTGCCGATCTCAGGCATAAAGAACCGATCCGCCTGCAATCGCGCTTTCACCCTGCTCATACGCGCTGGTGGCGGCGCGTGTCACGAGATTCTGGATGACACTCTCGGCATCGGGAGTACGTTCAGGGTTCTGGGCGTTCTGATTGCCGTTTCTGACCTCGATATCGATACGATTGAGATCCAGCTGCTGTTCCGAACCCGATGCGTCTCGCTGCTGTAAAAAGTTCTGCATTTCATTCTTCACATCTTCGTTCTCGACAACGATCTTGCCCCGAATCTCGCCTTCGACCAGTTTGAGATCGATTTCCATACGCCCGATTTCACGCGGATACAGTTTTACCGTAAATTGCGCGTTTTGGCTGTCGGCGACGAGCACCTGCGCGCGCCCCATAATTTCGCTGAACTGACGAACCAGGTCTGCCTGGTTTGTGAGGGTTGCGGCTGGCGCAAAGGCGCGCACATTCGCGGCCTCGCGTATATTCGAAACCGACTCGGCAAGGCGCACGTCAGCGGGTACCGCGACTTGCAGGCGACCCGTCGCCGTCTCTGGCAACGACACAGGTTTCAGATCGCTGCCACCTAAAGGGGTTGGTTTCTCTGCGGTGTCTGCAGCCAATGTTTCACGTGAAACAATTCTCATGGGTGCAGATTTAGCACTTTTTGTATTATTCTGGAAAGCGGCGCTTTGTTCAGACGAACCTTCGCCGGCCTTTTGCACACGCGTCGTATGGAGTTGTGCAGTGATTTCTGCCTTCGTTTCGCTCTTGGTCGATGTTTGTGTCGTATCGGCCTTGGTGCTCTTCTCGCCCAGTTTCTCGCCTACTTTGCCGAGAAACACCAGCCCCAGCTTCTCACCCAACCGCTTGAGGCCGTCGGCATTCGCTAATATGAGATCAGGTGTCTTCTGCAGCTGTTGCAGCGTCGATGCCACGCTCTGGCTTTTGTCGGTGCGGGCCGCCGGTGTTTTCTGCTGCGCTATGGATTGTATGCCAGGGTGTGCATCCGCGCGCAGTGTTTTCTGTGCCGCTTCGTTACCCGTAAGCGTGCTCTTGCGGGAAATGAGCCCAAGAGCTTCGAGCAGCTCTTTATCAGAACGCACCGGCTGCGCTTTCACCGCTTTGGTTTCGGCGCCTTCGCGTTCGGTTTTGGGATCTTTCGCCGCGGCAGTTGTAGCCTCGCTGCGTTCGGCGGGGGCTTCGCTGCCTGCCTTTTGTACCTGTGCTACCGGCGCTTCTGTATTCGTGGTTGCGATCGATGGATTTTGTGGCGCGGTCGTTTTCTCCGCAGGATTTACCTCAAGGTTCTTCGAAGCTGCAGGCGCAGGGTTCTCGGCTTTGACCGGCTGCACGAGTGCCGCCATGTAGACAGAGAAATCGGCGGCGGTCTTTTGCTCGTCGCTCGGCCTGGCCTTCGCTTTCGTTTCGGGTGCAAGGCGGCTTTCGGTGGGCAGGTTGCCTAATGAGTTTAGGGAAAGCATCTGTATTTTGATATATCGGGTGCTGCGCAAAAAGCTGGAGCGGATTTTCGGAGAGCGCAGTGCATGAACTTAAATTTTTGCTCAAGCTTGCGCCTAATGTGCTCATAATGTGTGTATAGAAAAGTGACATAAACCCGGGGGGATTCCACACACTTTTCCACAAATGTGGATAACAGCTGTGAGCGTTATGAGAAATTATGTCTCTTAACTTATGGACCTGTGAACAAACGTTGCATATCGACTGGCAAAGGGGCTTCAAGCCGCCACGGCGCACCCGTCATTGGGTGCGGCAGTATTAAGGCAAAGCAATGGAGGGCACAGCGGTCGATGCGCAACCGCTGCCAGTCGCTTTCGGTCAGCTGGTTATCCGCAAACCTGAAATGCAGCCCCGCATCGACGCCATAGAGCTTGTCGCCCACGACCGGAAACCCGCTGCAACTCAACGTCGCGCGTATTTGGTGCATGCGCCCCGTATATAATCGCACAGAGAGCAGACTTATCGAATTATGTCTCTTTTCACGCGTAAACAAGGTACGGCAGTGCTGCACCTCAATCGCATTCGGCGGAACGTTTCCTTCTTTATAGAATCTTTGCCGCGGTAATTTGGATTCGGGCAACCGGTAGATGAATCCCGTGGCATTGAGGTGTTCGGGAAAATCTCCCTCAACAGCCACTTTATAGTATTTCTCGGTCTGCCCCGAACGCAATATCTTTTGAAAACGCGCCGCAGCTTTGCGGTTCTTTGCCAATGCCAATACGCCACTGGTTTCACGGTCAAGGCGATGCAGTAGATAGGGCTCGGCCAAAACCCCGGTTTCGGCCAACACCGTCGTTACCGTGCGTGTCTTATAAATTCCCGAGGGGTGTACAGGCAGCCCTGGGGGCTTATTGACGATCAGGAAATCCGCATCTTCGTGTAAGATGGTAATCTGCGTGTCGACCTCAGGTTCGTCACGCATGCTATAACTAAACTCGAGTGCATCACCCGCACGTATTTTGCGCGAAGAGCGGGCGACATGCCCGTTGATGCGGATTGCCCCCTCGTCGATGCGTTTCTGCCATTCATTGCGGGAGAATTTTCCGAAACGTTCGGTGAGGTAAACGTCGAGCCGCTGGCCGGCATACTCTTCGGCGACGACGAATTTTTTTGTTTCGATACGCATGTGCTTGACCCGGCCTCTAACAAAAAAATCGAGAGGCTATGCGCAAAGCACAAAGAGCCATTCTCTGGCTCGTGTTCGTTTCAGTCATCGCCTGTAAAAAGAAAGCGGAAAAAACCGATTCGCCAGTACCGACCAGCACAACCGTCACTGCTGCCGATTTGCGGCTACGCATCTCACCCAACACCACCGCCGTTGAAATTGGTCGCCTCGATCGCGGCGAAGAGGTTAAAATCGTCCAGCGCAGCGCGGACAGCATACAGATGGGCGACAAGAACGCGTATTGGTACAAAATTACTACCAGCTCTGGTCTCACAGGTTGGGCCTATGGTACCGGACTTGCCGTAGAATCTGACGAGGGCAATAACCAAGAAGCACAGGAAAAAACCGAGAAGCGTCTGAGACAGGTTGTCATCGGCCGCTGGGAGGCTGCAACCGCGCAGGGAACTCTTACACCGAACTATGTGACATTGTATCCCGGTGGGTCTATGGACTTCGGCACAAATCGCGCGCGCACACAAGTCGGTAAATACGAGCTGGTTTTCGAAGGTTCCGTCGCTAAGGTGGTTATCAAAGACATCAAGAAGCCACTGATGACCGACCTCAAGGCAAAGATGGTCGGCGAAACTCTCGTTTTCACCGCAGTCATGGAAAATGAAGAGTATAAACTGAATCTTGCCGACACGCTCGAAAAGAAACCTTGAGCCTGACGCACGAACAGGAATCTGAAAAACGAATCCGTATCGGTAAGCTGCTGGCGAGGGCCGGGTTAGCACCGCGCAGAGCGACTGCTACTTATCTCGAAGAGCATGACGTCAGGGTCGACGGCACCCGTATTACCGAACTCAACTATGCGCTTGCCGAGGCGGATATCCCCCTTTGCAAGATCACCGTCGACGGCAAAACCATATCGTTCCAGGCGGCAGCGTCTGTACTACTCTTTCACAAACCCAAAGGCGTTGTGTCTTCGCACCGGACGCAAAAGGTGCGTGGTAAAGACTTGCAGACAATTTTCGATTTTCTGCCGCAACAATATAAGTCCTGGTTTTTTGCCGGGCGACTCGACGTTTCATCTTCGGGTCTTATCGTTCTCTCTAACGACGGCGATCACATTTTCGAGCTGAGTCACCCGAGGCATGGTATCCTGAAGAAATATTTCGTCAGAACCTCACGGCCGCTTTCGCCCGCCGATATGGCACGCGCCGAAAAGGGCATTATGGATAAGGGAGAAAGACTGCGTTTCGAAAAAGTCGTTCCGCTCGCTAAACCCGCGCATTACGAGATGCATCTCAAGGAAGGCAAGAACCGGGAAATCCGCCGGGTTCTCGAGAGGCTTGGGGTTTTCGCACGCGAGTTGGTACGCATTCAGTTGGGCCCCTATCTTTTGGGCGATCTGGCGCCCGGCAAATTCGCCGAAATGCCGCGCGCCGTGCTTGCGGAGTAATTTGCCTTGACGCTTGTAATGGCGGCGCGTCTTGAAACCGATGGCTGAAGTCACGGTTCGCGAAGCCCTCAATATCGCACTCGGTGAAGAGCTCGCACGCGATCAGAATGTTTTTCTGATCGGCGAAGAGGTGGGCCACTACAACGGTGCGTATAAAGTCTCGCAGAATCTCATGGCACGTTTCGGCGAAGACCGGGTAATCGATACACCCATCGCTGAAGCGGGCTTTGCCGGGCTTGCCATCGGTGCAGCGATGGCAGGGCTACGCCCCATCGTCGAATTCATGACCTGGAATTTTTCTCTGGTTGCCATCGATCAGATCATTAACAACGCAGCGAAGATGCACCTGATGTCTGGCGGGCAATTTAATATGCCGATCGTGTTTCGTGCGCCGCAAGGCGCCGGCGGTTCTCTTTGTGCACAGCACTCTTCGATACTCGAAAGCTTCTACACGTACACGCCGGGGCTGATCGTTGTCGCGCCCTCAACGCCCACCGATATGCGCGGCCTCTTGAAAACATCAGTACGATCTGATAATCCCGTCATCTTTCTGGAACATGAAAAGATTTATGCCGTAAAAGGCGAACTCGAGCACGCGGATGTACCCGATTTTATGATCCCCTTCGGTGTCGCGGCTCTGCACGCCGCTGCGAGTGAGCCACAACTGACGATTCTCTGCTGGTCGCTGACCGTGCATGTCGTAAAACAAGCGGCCGAACGCCTCGCAGCCGAAGGCATTTTTGCCGACATACTTGATCTGCGTTCCCTGAAACCCGTCGATTCAGAGGCGATTATCGCAGCAGCGCAAAAGACGCACCGCCTGCTGATTGTGCAAGAAGCCACGCCGGTGGCCTCTTATGGCGCATGGCTTTCACACCATATCCAGGAAATCGCCTTCGACGAGCTCGATGCCCCTGTTAAAGTAGTATCGTCAGACGATGTGCCCATGCCTTATACGTTCTCGCTTGAGCCGCAGGTATTACCGAATCTAGAAAGAATTATCGCGGCGGCGAAAGAACTCGTCGCCTGAAAAATTAAGAAGCCTTTTTACGATTGCGGTATTTGGGTTCGATCGCATGCTCGACCGGCAAACCGCTCTTGATACGATCGATATCGCCCGCGAGTTGTTTGTGTAGCTTCGGTTCAAGCTGGTCGACAAAGACCTTACCGTCGAGATGATCCATCTCGTGCAAAAAAGCCCGCGCGAGCAACATCTCGCCCTCGACGACTTTCTCGTTTCCGCTCATGTCCTGATAACCAATCTTCACCCAGCGCGGGCGCTTGAGCTCGGCAGAAAGGCCGGGTACCGAGAGGCATCCCTCTTCGCCGTCTTGCATCTCTTCAGACGCTTCGATGAGGCGAGGGTTGATGAACGCACCTTTAATAAAGCCCTTTTCGACAAGATCGATGACTAGCACGCGTTTGAGAACACCGATCTGCACGGCGGCTAATCCCACACCGCCTTCTTCGGCCATCGAATCGAACATGTCGCGTACGAGGTCGCGCAGTTCGCGGTCGAATTTAGTAACGGGCGCAGAGACCTTGTACAGGCGCTCGTCTTGAATTGTCAGAACGGGTTTTACCACGATAACAACTTAAAGCGAAAAACGAGACAGGGCGAAAATAATTTAGCCGCTGTAAACACCCGACAAAAAAAAACTAAAAAAAGCCGAAAAAAAATCGTCAGCCAGAATATGGATTATATATATTTATGCATATGAAAACAAGCATGATTTTAGACGATGAAATCCTGCATAAAGCCCAGGAATACACCAATATTAAGAATAGAACAGAGCTGGTGCACAAGGGTTTAAACGCTTTAATTGAACGCGAGGCGGCGAGGCGTTTAGCTTTAATGGGCGGCACCGATAAGAAGGCCATCGCTGGCCGTCGCCGCGGGTTATGATACTGGCTGACACTTCTGTTTGGATAGATCATTTCCGCAATACGAATCAAGAGCTCTCTGACCTGCTCATCGCTGATCGGTTGTGCATTCACCCGTTCATTATCGAAGAAATAGCTTGTGGAAACCTGGCGAATCGTGAATCGACAATCGATTATCTTTCAAGCTTACGGCAAATTCCCGTCAGTTCTCATTCCGAAGTCATGGAATTGATAAAGCAGAGAAGGATTTTCGGTAGCGGCCTGGGTTCGGTCGACGCGAATCTGATCGCGTCGTGTCTTTTTGCCGGCGCTGAGTTATTTACTCTCGATAAAAATCTCGCCCAGGTTTGGGCGCGTTGCAAGCCCTGAGACTTACTTACCGAGGGCCTTTTTCATCGTTTCGCCGATCTGCGCCGGCGATTCGCAGACGTGGATGCCCGCGTCGGCCATTGCTTTCATTTTCGTCTGAGCCGTGCCCGCCGAACCGGAGATAATAGCACCCGCGTGACCCATACGGCGGCCTGGAGGTGCCGTTTGACCCGCGATGAATCCTACAACTGGCTTTTTAACATGCTGTTTGATGAACTCGGCCGCTTCTTCTTCGGCGCTGCCGCCGATTTCGCCGATCATGACAATGCCTTCAGTCGCCGGATCTTCAGCCAGCAGCTTTACAGCCTTGAGGTGTGGCAGGCCAATGATGGGGTCTCCACCAATACCAATGCATGTCGATTGCCCCAGACCCACCTGCGTGAGCTGGTGCACAGATTCATAGGTAAGTGTACCTGAGCGTGAAACCACACCGATCGAGCCAGGCTTGTGGATAAACCCCGGCATGATACCCATTTTGCCGACACCCGGCGTGATGACACCGGGACAGTTAGGGCCGACCACAACAGTTTTTGAATTACGGATATAGTCGACAATGCGCGACATGTCGCGCACCGGAATACCTTCTGTGATACAAATCACGAGATCGAGACCCGCAGTGATGCCTTCGAGAATGGCATCGGCAGCAAATGGCGGGGGCACAAAGATGACGGCCGCATTTGCCTGTTCTTTATCTACCGCGTCTTTAACGCTGTTGAAGATGGGCAGCCCATGTTCGGATTTCTGGCCGCCTTTGCCTGGTGTTACGCCGCCGACGACTTTTGCGGAAGTGTTGTACTCGAGCATCTGGCCCGTGTGAAACGAACCTTCTTTGCCTGTTATACCTTGAACGATGATGCGGGTCTTTTCTGTAATGAGAACTGCCATAGAGTTTGAGTTGAAACGGAAAAGAGGGCGTCAAGGAGATACAACGAAGCGGCAAGGAGGCAGTTCTAGTCTCAGGCTACAGCCCGTGGCCAGATTGACGCGGTGTCTCAAAAACCCATTCAACCCTATGTTTGAAAAAGAAACAACATTGATTATGATCAAACCCGACGCAGTGCGTTCTAACTACTCGGGCAAAATTCTCGCCCGTATCGAAGAAGAAGGCTTCAAAATCCGCGCCATGAAACGCGTACGCCTCAGCCTTGAACAAGCGCAAGAATTCTACAAAGTGCATGCAGCACGCCCCTTCTACGGTGAGCTGTGCAGCTTCATGGCATCGGGCCCCGTCGTCGCCGCCATTCTCGAACGCGATAACGCCGTTCTGCACTGGCGCGACGTGATCGGCGCAACCGACCCCGCCGAAGCGAAACCCAACACTATCCGCAAATTGTTCGCCAAATCGAAAGGTGAAAACGCGGTACACGGTTCAGACTCGGTTGAGAACGCGAAGATCGAAGGCGCTTTCTTCTTCAACGGTCTCGAACTCGCAGGCCAATAAGCCCATAAAGACCTCGGTGAGCGATCCGCTCTACGAATTAAAGTCCCGCTTCGAGCGGGATTTTTTTTCGCTACTGCGCCGCTCATCGCTAAAATCTGCCCCGCCGCTATTGCGCGAGGCGACTGAATACACTCTTTCGGGTAAAAATAAACGTTTTCGCCCTGTTCTGGCTCTCGAAGCGGCGCGCCTCGCCGGCCTCAACGATACACGTGCGCTGCGCATCGCTGCATCTCTGGAATGCCTGCATACGTATTCGCTGGTACACGACGATCTGCCAGCGATGGACGACGACGACTTCAGACGCGGTCAACTGTCCTGCCATAAAAAATACGGCGAGGCCACAGCAATTCTCGTCGGTGATTTGCTGCAATCATTAAGCTTTGAATTTCTCGCCATGGCGGATGTACCGCCTGCGGGCGTCAGCTACTTCGCGCGCGCGATTGGCGCCCAAGGCATGGTGTCGGGGCAATTCATCGATATGGATTCGAGCGAAGCTTCCACTCTGCGCATGCATCGACTGAAGACAGGAAAACTCATCGAAGCAGCCGTCGTGCTGCCGTTCTTTACAGCCGAAGAAAAAATCCGTCTGCCCCTCGTGCGTTGGGCGCGCTGCCTAGGGCTACTCTTCCAGATCACCGACGACCTGCTCGACGCCACGGGTGATTCGGCTGCGCTCGGTAAGACCGCGGGCAAAGACGCCGCGCAGAACAAAAAAACCATCGTCGCTGCGCTTGGTCTCAAGACCGCACAGCGCCGCTCGCTCGAACTTGCGGCGGCATTAAAAATTTCAGCCGCACAAATTTTTCCCCAATCCGGGTTGTTTGCTTCGCTACCCTCTTTTTTGACGAACCGGCATTCGTAATGCGCCTGCGCGAAGCCTTAACCGCGCGGGGGTTAGCTCCCGATGCAAAGAAAGCCGAAGGTCTCATTCTCGCCGGGCAAGTGCTCGTGAACGACGTGCCCGTGACAAAGCCGGGAACCCCCATCGGCACAGACGATACGATTCGCCTGCGCGGATTGAAAAAATTCGTTTCGCGCTCGGGTGAAAAACTCGATGCCGCGCTCGAGAATTTTGCGTTTCCGGTAACGGGCCGCAGCTTCATCGACATCGGTGCCTC
>JAFLED010000130.1 GCA_017302045.1 Spirochaetota bacterium | reverse complement strand
TTTATCTGCGACGCCTTCGATAATCTTGCGCAGAAAAACGACGTGCCCGTCTTTCTCGATGACTGAAACCGTAAGGCCAACAATCCCGCTGTCGGCCGAAATCAGGTGCGCGAGTTCAGAATAGTGCGTTGCGAACAGCGTTTTCGGCCGGCCTCGCGCTGGGTCGTTCAGATTTTCGATCATCGCCTGCGCGATGCTGATGCCATCATAGGTGGATGTCCCGCGGCCCACCTCGTCCAGCAGAATGAGACTATCTTTCGTATAGTTACGAAAGATGCGCGCGCATTCGGCCATCTCGACGAAGAACGTACTTTCGCCGCGCGACAGGCGATCGTGCGCGCCGATGCGGGTGAAAACGCGGTCGACGACGGGCAGTTCGGCGCTTTTCGCGGCGACAAAAGAACCTGCCTGAGCCATGATCTGCATGATGCCAATCTGGCGTATGTAAGTACTTTTTCCCGCCATGTTCGGGCCGGTAATGATCGCGAGATGCGGTCCTGGCGACGCGGATGTGCCGTTGTCTAATGTAACGTCGTTGGCGATAAACATCTCGCTGCGAAAGTATGCTTCGATAACGGGGTGCCGCGACGCCTCGGCGCTGAGGCGTTTACCCTCGTGCATCTTCGGCCGTACAAGACGACAGACGCCGGCGCATTCGGCGAAAGCGAGCAATACATCAAGGCGAGAAAGCCGCTCTGCCCAGATTTTCAATGTGTCGGCCGCCGCCAGCACCTGGCTGCGGATATCTTCGAAGACACCTTTTTGCAGACGCAAGACTTCTTCTTCGGCCGAGAGAATCTTATTTTCCAGCTCTTTGAGCTCTGCGGTGGTGTAGCGTTCGCCGTTGGTGAGCGTCTGTCGCCGCTGATATCCCTCCGGCGCTTTTGCCGCCTGGCTCTTTGAAATCTCAATAAAATAACCGAGTACGTTATTGTGCTTCACGCGCATTGTGGTAATGCCGTGCTTTTTTTTCTCTTCTTCTTCGTAGCGCGTCAGGTGACCAACCGCGTTCTGCGAGAGCTCGATGAACTCGTCGAGCATCGGCATGTAACCGGGTTTCAGAAAGCGCCGGGCGTCGAGAAGCGGCGGCAGGTTTTCTGTAAGTATTGCTTCATCGAGCAGTCGATGCAATTCGGCGGGAAAATCAGCCAGCGAGTTCCATCCGGCATCAAGCAACGGCTGCATGCGGTTATCGCTGATGATCTTTTGCAGTTTTAAGATTGCGGTGAGCGTCGTTAATACCTGCCCAAGATGGCGCACCTGAGGATTGTTGTTGAGGTTAGTGAGTACGCGTTCGAGATCGGCGATACGGCCGAGCTCGGCGCCGATGAGGTCGCGGTACGCGTTGTGCTGCGCGAGAATCCCGACGACGTCGTGCCGGCGTTTAATTTCTGGAAGTTCGGCCGAAGGACGCGCCAGCCATGCCGCCATGAGGCGCTGGCCGGCCGCGCTCTTCGAACGCGCGAGCAAACCTAAAAGACTCGGGTTGAGTTTACCATCGGCGCTCGTTAAAATTTCAAGCGTACGCACTGTCGATTCGTCGAGCACCATGGTCTTTTTGCGGTACTCGCGCACCGGCGCCGACCAGTGGAGTTTTAAGAGCGGTGAAATTTCGCGCACATAAGCAAGCACCAGAGTCAGGGCCTTCGACTCTACGGCGTCGAGTTCCCAGATGCCGAGATTTTTTGTCTGCAAGACATCTTTGAGTACGCGCTCCTGAAAGGCCGGGTCGCCGGCGGGATACCGGCGCTTTTGCAGCAGCGTCTCAAACTCGGGCGTAAAATCTTCGCTGTCGAGCGCCACCCATTCCCGAATACCCAGAGCGGTCGCGGTTTCACCCAGTGCGTCTGTTGTCTTTCGCTCGAAAACAATCTGCGCCGTCGAAAGTTCGACGATGGCGAGTTGCCAGGTGTCGCCGTTTTTAACCGCCGCAGCGAGACGACGAGACTCCTTGGCTTCGATCAGCTGTTCTTCGAATAAGCTGCCCGGTGTCAGAATACGGGTCACGCCGCGGCGCACGATACGCCCCTGCGCTTCGGCCGGGTCTTCAAGCTGATCGCAGATCGCGATACGCCGGCCCTGCATGAGAATCGGGTGCACGTACTGGCTCATCGAGTGGTGCGGTACGCCGCACATGGGCACCTTGTCTTGCCGGCGCGTCAGCGCAATGTCGAGCACGCGCGATGCATAAACCGCGTCTTCGAGAAACATTTCGTAGAAGTCGCCCATACGAAAGAACAGAATGTCGTCCGGGTATTGTTTTTTGATTTCGAGATACTGCCTCATCATCGGCGTATCTAAATTTTTCGCATCGACATCGGTGTTCATGGTTATTGTTGCGCGTGCGTTGCCTGGCTCGCCTGTTTTGCGTTCGCGATGAAACGTTTCAATTTATCACGGTCTTTGATTCCCGGTGCCTGTTCGATACCGCTTGCGACGTCGACTCCGGGTGGATGGACTTTTGCCACGATATCGGCGACGTTATCGGCGGTCAGGCCCCCCGCGAAAAGATAGGGGCGTTTTATGTTGGCAATATTGGCTGGATCGAATGTCTTGCCTGTGCCCCCTGCGACAAGCTGCCCGACTGGGTTTCCGACGCGGGTATGTTTCTCAAGATCGAGATGGCTCGTATAGGTTCGATGTGAGTCAAACAAAACCAAGGGATGTTTTTCCCAACGCTTTAAATCCGAATGGTTTATCTTCTGCGCTGCCGAGATTGAAGGCATGGTGCGCTCTGGGAGGGCGAGCGTCAGCAGGCGTTCGATGTCCGGATGATCTGCCATGATCTGCAGGCGCGTATCCGAAGTTGCCAGAGTGCGAAAGGTTTCAGAGATATAAGTGGTATCGTCGTAACCGAAAACCAGGTACTTCGGTTGGGGCAGGTCGAGTGCAATAATCGCCCGCACCTGTTCGAGGTTCGCGCGCCGCGGGCTTGTTTCAGACATCACAATGCCTAAAAAGTCGGCGCCGTGCTCCGCCGCGAAAACCGCGTCTTCCACAAGGGTCAATCCGCAGATCTTCGTCAGTATCATTGCATTACCGGTTTCTGGATTTTCCACTCGAGCATGTCGAGCCCGATCGGGTAAACATTGACGTTTGTAAAGCGCCGGTTTACGGCGATCAGCGCATAACTCGCATAGAGAAAAGTATAGGGCTGCTCGTTGTAGACGATTTCATGGAAGCGGTGGTAAAGTTTGTTGCGTTCTGTGGGGTCGAATGTCACCCGCGCCTTTTCGATGAGTCCGTCGGTTTCGGCGTTGCCGAAGCCGGTGAAGTTGTGTCCCTTTTCGCGCTGCGATGTATGCCAGAGCTGGTATGGGTCTGACTCGATGCCCGACTGCCAGCCGAGCATGACGGATTGAAAATCGCGTTTGTTGATCTTTTCGAGCATGGTTTGAAACTCGAGTTTACGCAGGTTAAGTTGAATGCCTACGCGGCTGAAATCTTCTTTTAGTACCGAAACGAACTGATCGGCAAAACCACCGCCTGCGGGAATCATCAGTTCGAATTCAAAAGGTTTGCCGTCTTTTGCAAGGTGGCCATTGGCGTCGGGCGCATAACCCGCTTCTTTCAGCAACGTCAGCGCCAGCGTCGGATCATAAGCTAAAGGTTTGAGTTTCTTATTGTATTGCAGGCTTTGCTGCAAAAATGGCCCGGTTGTGATCTCCGAAAGTCCTTCGAGAATGGTCGTTCTGACGCGCTCGAGATCCATCAGGTGGGCCATCGCACGCCGCACGCGGCGGTCGTCGAAGGGCGCTCTGCGGAGGTTATAGCCGATGTAACGGTAACTCGTCGCGAGGTACTTGATTTTCTGAAATTCGCGGTTGAATTTGTCAGAATTGGTTTGCCTTGTCCACTGCAGCGGTTTCAGGTTGTAGCTGTCGATATCGCCCTTTTTGAGCGCCTGGAGTGCGACCGCATCGTTCTTGATAATCTGGTATTCGATTTTGCGGATGTCGGGCTTTTTATCCCAGTATTCTTCAAAGCGGGTCAAGACCACACGTGTACCGTTCTTCCATTCGACGAACTTATAAGGCCCGCTGCCGACCGGCCCGCGAAAGTTGCGCTCGTCGGTCATAAAATTGCCGACCGAATAGACGTGCTTAGGTATAATTTCAAAGCCCCCTAAGTGTTCGAGCGCCATCGCATATGGCTTTTTCATGCGAAAGACGATCGTGTATGCATCGGGCGCCGATATCGATTGTACGTCTTTATAATAAACCTTTTTGTGCGCATTCGGCACTTTATCGCTCATCATCATTTCATAACTGAAGAGAATGTCTGCCGCCGTGAGGGGTTTCAGATCGTGAAAGAGAATATTCTTTCGCAGGTAAAAAGTGTAAGTCAGTTTATCTGCGCCGACAGTATATTTTTCGGCGATCTGCCCCTTAAGTTCCAGCGTGCGGTGGTCGCGCTCGACGAGACTTTCAAAGAGGCGCGTCTGAATCGCATGCGAATAGGCGTCTTCGGAAATGACCGGGTTAAAGTTGATTGGGTCGTTAGGCAGGTGGTAGGTGAGCGTGCCCGGCTCGACATCGAAGCTGCGGCGTGTGCACGAGAGGCAGAAAGTGAGCAACAATGTAAGATAGAGCAAAGCAAACCCCAAGCTGGCCCTCCCTTGATAGGGGCGGGAGCTGTTTTCTCCCCCTCCTCTATAAGGGGAGGGGGTAAAGGGGCGGGGTTTCATATTCATCCGTTCTTATACTTCGGCCGGCGCTTGTCGCGCACGGCGGATAACCCTTCGACGAAACTTTCGGCGGTCAGAAATGAACCCAGCGTTTCGAGACCTTCGCGGCCCCTGAGGTTTGCGATATTCTGCGCGCGCAGGGTCTGTTTTACATTCGCAACCGAAGCCAGCGGCAGCTCGAAAATCCGCTTCAGGTATTTTTCCGCTTCTTTCAGAACGGTGCCGTTATCGAAGATTGCATCGACGAGCCCCAATTCGCAGGCTCTTTCTGATTTAATGGGAGACCCAAGCATGGCGATTTCGCGCAGCGGCCCGGGACCGGTAGCCGATTCAATCAGGTTGATGATGGCCTTGGGAATGGTTAATCCCACTGCGACTTCTGAAAACGAGATTCTGCTCTTCTCGCGGCTCATGAAGCGCCAGTCAGAGAGAATCGCAAGAACGGCACCGCCCGCCATGGCATGCCCTTCGATCGCCGAAATATGAGGCTTGGGGAAAGCATAGACATCGAGTACCATTTTGAGCAGCGTCTCGAAGACCTCGAGCCGCCCGCTCATATCGCGCTTCAGCATCATATCGGGATCGAGCCCGTTTGAAAAATAACCGTCTACCGAAGAATGGACAATGACACCCCAAACGTCTTTATTTGCAGCGAATTCAGCATGGGCGCGGTTGAATTCGACCATGAAGGGGATATCCATCAGGTTCATGGGTGCGCGCTTGAGCGCTATGTAACCGATATGGTTTTCGACGCGCGCAGATAAGAGCCCCATGAAGCCCGGTGCAGGAGCGAAACACGCGGGCAAGGAAATTCAAGCCGGTATCAGCGCTGGAAAAGGTAATCCAGTTTATACTTCTTTATTTTCGCAATCAGGGTATTGATGGTGATATCGAGCTCGATCGAAGTGCGTCGCTTGTTCATTTTGTTTTTCAGCAGAAAGCTGCGGATAATCGAACGCTCCGATTCTTCGAGTGCCGAAAGCATACCCCCGCGCAGCTGTTTTTCAGCGCCAATGGCGGCAGCCGGGGCAAGTAGGGGGGGCGATGCCGCGAGGCAGAGTTTCAACACATGCTCGCGTATTTCGGCGATTTCCAGCGGTTCTGCGCGTTCGAGCGAAGTTTTGAGCTGCGGTGCATTCACCGCCTGGAAAGGAACTTCGGGATACAGGTTGCGGTAATCGCGCAAAAAGGCGAGACCCAGGTGAAAAACATCTTCACTGCGCTCTGCCAGAGTCGGTACGTTGACTGTTAACGAGGCGGCTTGTTTGAGCTCTCCCGGCAGGTCGAGTCCCGCACCGCGCAGCTCCAGGTTACCTGTGATATAAAGCGCGAGTTCACCTGCGCGCACCCGGTAAAGTTTTTCGATCAACTGAATCTGATCGGGTTTCAGTACCGAAAGATTATGCACAATGATTGCCGCGCGCTCTTTTGCCGCGAGCAGTTTTGCTACCTCTGCCGGAAAAGTCTCTGCGTGTTCCGGGTAAAGATCGACGACGGGCAGATTCTCCGCGGCGTGATTCGCAACGCGCGCGAGTACAGAGCGGCCAGTGCCGCGTTCGCCGATGAAGAGCATCGGTTGCCGCGCACGCGCCAGGTGCATGCTTTTCTGCACGGCCTCGGCAAAATTTTTCGAGAAGCAATAAAAACCAACCCCGGTCATCGCTTCCATTTCACTGTAGTTCGTCGCGAGTATCGCGTCGATTTGCTCCAGTGACAACAAGTCGCCGGCGGGTGTACGCTTCGATTCGAATTGGTTATCGACCGCCGGCATCAGCTTTTCTTTCAGCAGGTCTTCAGCGCGCATCAGCGCAAAGAACATGCGCTTGTTGTCGCGGTCGAGGGCGATAGACTGTTCGACAATTCCCGGAAAAAACCGCTCCGCGGCATTGTGCTCGGCGTTGACCCCGCTTTTCCGCACGGAGTTGCTGTCGAGTTTGGTGACTTTTATCTGAAAAGTTCCGCCCGCATGCGCAAAAGGTAACTCGCGGTTCATCTCGGGCGCGGACGACTCGAGAGATCGGGAAAAAAAGGTCAGTAATTCGCGCCACGCGGTGAGATTTTTTCCCCGCTCAGCGCCGTCATAAGCGGCGATGATGCTGTCGAACTGGCGCGTGAGAACCAGGCGTTCACCCTTGAGCAGCAGCATACAAACGCGAAAGAGAAAAAGCAGCGGGAAAACCGGGCCGAGAAGAACCGCGGCCGTCTTGTTCACAAAAATCGGGACAAGCGTATTCATGAGGCCAATCAGCGCGAAGGTCAGCCAGCCTGCGTTGAAGATGTCGCGTAACTGGTAAACAATCACCTCGTCGGTCGCCGAACGAATGAGTCGCCATAGTTTATAAAAAATATAGGCGCCAAAAAGTAAAAAGTGCGCTACGAAATAGAGCCGCATGGGGCCGTATTCGACGTTTAAGACCCCCGGCCTGTCTGTCGCCCAGGTAACGCCCGATGCGACGAGATTGTTGAAGATGAACGCCAGCACGGGCACGGCTGCCGCGTAAAAGGCATAAAGTATATAATCGCGCTGCGGGTTGTTCGCCAGATGGCGGATAAACTCTGCAAAAGCGATGAGCAGAATGACTCCCGATGCGAAGATCGCTTTCAGAGCGGGTATCGTCCAGACAGGGTTTGCATAGACACTCCAGAAGTAGAGTAACCCATTCAGCCAGACCGCGCCGGCCAGAAGTGTCAGCAGAAAAAAGATTTTTACGGCGCCGCGCGGCACTTTCGTCAGGGTTAATCCCGCTACGGCGACGACGGGTAAGTTCAAAAGAACTACCGCAAGTGTGTAAAGGTTTTCATTTATCATCTAAGGCTCCTCGAGCATGATAGCGGAGTTGATGCCCCCGATACCATGGCTGCTGATTAAAACGCGGCCGACTTTGCGCCGCATTGTTTCTGTCACAAAAAGCAAGGGCGAATTGTCGTCGGCGATTCGGTGGTTACGGATAGGTGGAATGATACCGGTATGAATCGTGTTGGCCGCGGCTGCGATCTGAAAGCCCCCGGCCGAGGACATCCCCTGACCGACGGAGCCTTTGATCGATGTCACGGGCGTCGCTGCGGCGACGACCTGCGCGATCGCGCGCGCTTCGGCGATATCGATGCTCTTGTCGCTTGGCGCATGCGCATTGACGTGGTCGGGTTTCTGGTTTTGCAGCGCGCGTTCGATGACCTTGCGCCACTTCTCTCCCGACTTATCGAGAAGAAAGTACTGATTCACGTTTTCAGTTTCAAGCGCAAACTGCGAGATGCGTGCATAACTGCGCGCACCGCGCGCGCGCGCGAATTTTTCGTTTTCGAGAATAAAAACACTTGCCCCTTCGCCGAGAACATGGCGCTCATGGCTAATGTCGAAAGGGGCGACGGCCTCTTCGGGCGTTTCGTTGCGCGTAGAGAGAAAATTTGCGCTGCAGAAACCGGCATAGATGAGCCGCGTAATCGGTGTATCGACGGAGCCGCAAATAACCATATCGGCGTCGTCGTTTTCGACGCGCCGAAACGCCTGGCCGACGGCGTCAAGGCCGCTGGCGCATGCAGAAGAAACCGTAGTCACATAATTCTCGGCACCCGCACGCAGCGCCACCGCACATGCGGGACCATTCAGTGCGGTACGTAAAAGACCCATGGGGTCGCCGACACCTTCGTTAAATCGTTGGATGCCACCTGGATTTTTCATGATCTGCTCTTCCATAACGTCAAAAGCATTCATCGAAGTACCCAGAATGACCGAGGTGCGCGCCGGGTCGAGATACGTCAGCCCGCTGTCTTTGCGCGCCAGCTCGTATGCCGATAACGCAAATTGCGTCGCGCGCGAAAATGCCCGCTGCTCGCGCGGCGTCATAAAAGGCGTCGCGTCGAAGTTGCGGACCTCGGCTGCGATGCGGCAGGGAAACGATTCCGCATCGAACAGAGAAATTTTGCCGATACCACAGCGCGATTCGAGAAGCCCCTGCCAGAAATTTTCGAGGCCGATGCCGATGGGTGAGACGACGCCGATACCCGTGATGACGACTTTTTGTTTCGCCATCGGTCAAAGGGAAAACGGCTCCATGCTACCTGTTTTTCGGCGGAATATACGCTGCGCCGCCCCTGGCTTTTGCTGTGCGAGCGTTTCGCCGCTGATTTCAAAAGAACCCAGATTTTGCAGGTTCAGCTTTGTGCCCTGTATCCTCTGGTTCTCTATTTTCTGAGTTTTACCCGCCTCGGTCACCTCGGCATCGGCGATCTGGTAATGTTGGTGCAGGGTCAGTGCCGTCCCGTCGTCGGCGAGCCATTGCCCCGAGAAATTCGCAGGCATGACCCAATAATAGACGACACGCGATTTATCTTCCATCGCCTTTTTACCGTCGTATTGCCAATCGCCCATATGCCAGTTGTGCGAAACAATTTGTGTGCCAGGTTTCAGCTCGCGGAAGAACTTAGGCTTGAGTTTTGAATTAATACGATCGCTGAGATATATGGCAACGATTGTCGCGGCCGAAAGGTCGGCGGCAAAGAGATTTTCGGTCTTCAGCGTGATGAGTTCGCCGACTTTCTGCTGCTGCGCGACCGTTTTGCCGCGTTCGATCAGCTTCGGATCAAGATCGTAACCCACGCCGCGGGTACCAAATCGTTTTGCTGCGGCAATGAGAATACGCGCATCGCCGCAGCCCAAATCGAACATCACATCTTTTGCGGTGGGGTGGGTAAAACGAAACATCGTCTCGATCACTTCGGGCAGGGTTGGCCCCCAGACGACGTCGAGGCGCAGCTTGTTCTTCGCACGCAGCAGGCGATCCATCTCTTCTTCGCTCTCGGTGTAATGCATGACCTTGCGGTCTTTGCCCAACCTGATCTCGATCAGCGGCAATGTAAGTTTGTCGGATTGATATCTGCCCCGGTACATTTTCGCGTCGGTCACTGGCGCCAGCGAAACCGTGCCGGATTCAGGGCGTTTATAGGTAATCTGAATTTTATCGCCTTCGGCTTTCCACGCTGCGCCAGCGCTTTCAACTTTGACGCGAAATTCCATCGTCAGGCTTGGCAGACCTTCGACATGGTTATCGTAGAGTTCGACGCGCATGAACTGGTACGGGAACTTTTCTGACAGAAACCAATAACCCTTGCGCGGTGCGTCGAGCGTAATGGTTTGTTTTTGCTGCGGCTGGTTGCAAGAGGCCGCGAAAACGAGAAAGGAAAAGATAAAGCGCAGCCGCATGCTGGTTAAGCCCTAAAACGAGAGTGCGTCAGCGCGCAAAGAATATGTCGATTTTTGCCTATCACCCCGAAACTGAGATAAAAACATTTTTCGAACATGTTCAAAAAAATTGCCGCAGCCCCGGCTTTTTGTGTAATTTGAACATGTTCAAATATGGGTCTGGGTGACCACGCCCGAAAATGCTGAATGGATAAAGGGGGAAATTATGTTGAATAAAATGAAATGGCTGCTCTGCCTGGCCTGTCTCGTGACACCGGTGTTGGCGGCCGAAACGGTGCTACACCGTGCGGTCAAAACCGACGGCATCGCCGCCGTGCAGAGAATACTACCAGGGGCAGAGCTCGACGCACGCGACAAAGAGGGCAAGACGCCGCTTTTCGTCGCCGCCGAAGCTGATCGTATGGATATCGTGCGCGTGCTTAGCGAAGCCGGGGCATCGCTTTTGATCACCGACGCGCAGCAGAATACGCTGCTGCATGTTGCCGCGCTGCGCGGTAACGGCGAACTCGCCGGTTTTCTGATTGAAAACAAAGCAAACCTGGCGCTCAAAAATAAGCGTGGCCTTTTGCCGGTCGATATCGCCGAAGCCGCGGGCAACCGCGAGATTGTGCGCCTGCTGGTCGCCAATGGCAGCCCCGCGCCGCGCGGGCAGTGGAATGCGCTGACGCTGGTGCTCTATGGTCTCTACCTCGCAATCAGCATTGCCCTGACCGTTTGGGTTGCTCGGACGCTGAGTAAAAATGGCCGCCTGTTTCTCGTCGATACCTTTGCGGGTAATGAGAAACTCGCCGATGCCGTGAATCATTTGCTTGTCGTTGGGTTTTATCTTATCAACATCGGTTATCTGACGCTGGCCCTACGCGAGAAAGAAAAACCAAAGACCGTGGAAGATACGATCGAAACTCTTA
>JAFLED010000013.1:4087-26241 GCA_017302045.1 Spirochaetota bacterium | reverse complement strand
TGCGCGCAACTCGAAATTCAGCGCGGCGCAAAACACACCGGCACCACCGTCATGAAATAACGGATTTCCCGTGACTGCAGCGCAACGACGCACTGAGTCCGGGCCCGGCGATATTTTTGCCCCCCCGCTGGCCGATTGGTATGGACTCGTCCACGAGAGAAAATCACCTTATGCCGAAACCATCTACCGGCGTTTTCTCGAACGCCTCGAAGCATATACCGAGGGGCGCTTAACCCCGGAACTGCGGCGACAACATGCGTTGCGCTATCTTGCGCCGAGCATGCACCTGCTCAAGAGTCCTTTCGAATTTCCCGGTATGGCGCAGGCAGTCGATCTCTTGCGCGCGCATGCGGCCAATCCAACGGCAAAGATCGTCATCTACGGCGACCGCGATGCAGATGGCGTTACCTCCGCCTCGTTGCTGACGCTGTTTTGCCGCGAGCAACTGAAAATCGGGCGCGAACGGCTGACGACGCTGGTACCGCGCGAAGAAGATAAATACGGCATCACCCCCGAGGTGGGTGCGCGCATCGCCGCAGAAAAACCGGCGCTCCTGATCACGCTCGATTGCGGTTCGTCTAACCGCACAGAGCTGCTCGAAATACAGCGTCAGACTGGCACGGCGACGATTATTATCGATCACCATTTTATACCGCCCGACGCGGCAGATTATCCGGCGGTCGAAGCATTTATCAATCCCAAACTTTTACCCGAATTCGAATTTGCGCGCGACTACTGCACTGCCGCGATCACGCTGCGGTTTGTACAGGCGATACTGTATTCGTATAGCCGCGAGTACAACGAAAATGTCGGCATCAAGACCGGCGGCGGTGAAATCGTAATTCGTAACGGAGTCGTCGACCCAACGGCGGATATCTCGCTCTGTACCCGCCATTATACGCTGATGCCGGCGGGTGAAGAAAGCGATCAGCACGAGAAACACGACCTCGCGAAAATTTTCGAACATACCGCGCGTGAAAACTTCGAAATGCGCCGTCTTCATAACTTATACCGTAAAGCTCCGGCGGCGATTTCTGCACCTGAAATCTTCAACGCGGTTCAATCGGTTAGCTTTCGTAAATCGCAGACGATTCTTGCGCAATACATTCCCTTCGCGGCGATCGGCCTCGTCGCCGACCTGATGCCGATCTACGCCGATAACCGTATCTTAGTGCGCGAGGGGCTCTCGGTCATGACGCGCCAGGCTGATACGCTGCCGATGGGTCTTGCGGCGCTCATCAAGAAATTGAATTTGACCGGCGCTGTCGCCGAACAAGACCTCGGTTTCTCTGTTTGTCCTGTCATTAACGCCGCAGGGCGTATGGGCAACGCGGCACTCGCGCTGCATGCCCTCACCGAAACCGACCCGCTCGCCGCGGCAAAGGCTGTGTTTGCACTGACGCAGATCAACGAGGCGCGCAAAGAAGCTTCACAGGCTTCGCTCGATCTTTTAAACGAAGCGCTCGATGCACGCTCGCACAACGCGCCAGTTGCAGTCGCGGTACACGCGAATTTTCACCGGGGTATTTCGGGTCTCATCGCCTCGAAAATAGCCGAGCGGCTCGCGAAACCGGCATTGGTGCTGGTACCCGACGGCGAATGTTACCGGGGTTCGGTGCGCGCCTTTCGTAATGAAAACGTACACGGCCTCATCGACGCCCTGGCCGCGCATCTCATCCAGTACGGCGGTCACAGGCAAGCCGCTGGTTTTTCGGTGAGCCACGAGAATATCACCGCGTTTGTCGACGCGGTGTTTTCTGCCGCACCCGAACGTTTCGCCGCGGCGGGTGAAGAAACCGCACAAGAGGCCGTAGATTCATTCCGGAATTTTAATCCGCCTTTGGAAATCGAAGCTGCAAGCATGCGCATGCCGCTGTGGGATGAACTGCTGATTCACGCGCCCTATGGGGTAATGAATCCGCACCCCGTGGTCGCCGTCAAAAAGGCGGGCAAGGTTGAAGTTGCCAATCTGGGTAAAACGGGCGCTCATGTGAAGATTAAATTTGCAGCGCCGGCTGACCGGAATATCGAGGGTGTCTGGTTTTTTCATGGCGGCGCGGCCGAGGGTGTGGCGGGGCGCGACAATCTCGTTGTGAGCGGCGAACCGCAGATCGGCAAATTCATGGGCCGAACACAGTACCGGCTAAAAATCACGCGCGTCGATTAAAGGCCTACGGCGACACGGCAAACTTGCCGCCATAACCCATGCAGGCGGTTCTCGCCCCGGTGGCAGCATTTGCGCGGTAAGTGTATTCGATGAAGCCAGGGCGACCCGAATATTCCGGAACAACGCAGGTGAACAGGGCACGCTCAGGGCATTTGTTCACAGGTCTCCCAGGCAATTTGACGCAGGCAGCGTTCAACGCAGTACGCTGTTTGTCCTGCGCGTCGATATAAGACTGGCATATGGGTTTTTCTTCGGCCATGCAGGCTGAATCAGCCTGCAACTGCGCAGCCGCGAAGAAGACTGCGGCAGCGAGCATGAAAATGACGCCGAAACGAAACATTGATTTGCGGCAGCCTGCCCGCTAAATACCCTCCGTAAATTCGGATTTCTAAAAAAATTAAAAATGGGGTTGCATCGGTAGTCTATCCGCAAAATTGCGGTTCAAAGGTTTTTTTGTTAAATTATACACCTGTGGCTGAAAATAAACAACCGTTGATTGTTCCCATTAACCAATTACTCCCGCCGGAGCTTTTTATTCTGCCCGTGCGGCACAGGCCGGTTTTTCCCGGCATGGTAACGCCCCTGGTGATCGCCGAAGGCAAGCTCGCCGAGGCAATCGAGAACGTACATAAATCGAACCAATACCTTGGGCTTGTGCTGCAGCACGACGATACGCAGAATGAAGTCGGGCCCGATAACCTGTTTAAAATAGGCACTGCGGCTAAAATACTCAAACGCATCAACCTGCCCGAGGGTGGTATGCATCTGCTGGTAAACTCGCTCGAGCGCTTCAGAATACAGTCTTTTGTCCATACGCAGCCGCAGATGCTCGCGAAAGTCGAATACCAGATAGAAGCCAGCGAGGTGCGCGACAAAGAACTCATCGCATTGATGCGCAGCGTGCTCAATCAGGCGAAAGAGATGATGACCGAAAATCCGTATTTTACCGAAGAAATGAAGCTCACGCTCATCAATGTCGAAGAGCCGGGTAAAATCGCCGATTTTGTCTGCAGCGTGCTAAATCTCAAGCGCGAAGAATTCCAGGAAGTGCTTGAAACTTTCGACATACGCCGGCGTCTCGAGCGCACGCTGCAGTTTCTCGCGCGCGAGCTCGATCTCGTCAAGTTACAGCGCAAGATACAGGGTAAGGTCAACCAAAGCGCGGAGACCAACCAGCGCGAGTATTACCTGCGCGAACAGCTCAAAGCCATCAAGACCGAGTTGCGCGGCCCCGAAACCAAAGACAAAGACGCCGATTATTACCGGCAGAAGATCGAGGCCGCAAAGCTGCCCCCCGAAGCGCAAGAAAAGGCGCTAGACGAGTGTTCCAAGCTCGATTACGTAGAGCCCAGCTCGCACGAATACACGGTGATCCGTAACTATCTCGATACGCTGCTCGACCTGCCCTGGAATGTCGAGGCCGTCGATGACATCGACCTCGCGCATGCCCGCCAGGTTCTCAATCGCGATCATTATGGTCTAGACGACGTCAAAACCCGCATTCTCGAATATCTCGCGGTGCGTTCGCTCAAAAAAGATGTGAAAGGCTCGATCATCTGTCTTGTGGGCCCCCCGGGTGTCGGCAAAACTTCGCTGGGGCGCTCGATTGCAACCGCAATGAAAAAGAAATTTTTCCGCTTTTCACTGGGTGGCATGCGCGACGAGGCCGAGATTAAAGGCCACCGCCGCACCTACATAGGCGCAATGCCGGGAAAAATCGTGCAGGGTCTAAAAACAACTAAAGCCAAAGACATGGTGCTCATGCTCGATGAAATCGATAAGCTCGGACGTTCGTTTCATGGCGACCCGGCGTCGGCGCTGCTCGAAGTACTCGATCCGCAGCAGAACTTCGAATTCCGTGATCACTTTCTCGATCTGCCCTTCGACTTATCGAAAGTGACTTTTATCACCACCGCGAATACGCTCGATTCGATTCCCGAGCCGCTTATCGACCGCATGGAGGTGATTCGTCTGCCTGGATACATTCTCGAAGAAAAAATGCAGATTGCGAAAAAATACCTTGTCGGCCGCGCCGTCGCCGATTCTGGTCTGACAAAGAAAAACGCACCGGCGATCTCGACTGCCGGGCTTCGCTTTCTCATCGATTCATATGCGCGTGAAGCAGGTGTGAGGCGTCTCGAAAAAGAAATCCAGAAACTTTACCGCAAGGCCGCAACTGCGGTAGTAGAAAAGAAATCTTTTCCAAAGAATCTCACCCCGAAAGAGATACCCACCTACCTCGGTAAACCTGTCTTCACCGGCGCCGATGAATTTACCACCCTGGCAATCGGTAGCGCCATAGGCCTCGCCTACACTTCGATGGGCGGCGCCACGCTCACCATCGAGTCGCGGCGTTTTCCGGGTCGCGGGCGCGTCAAATTCACCGGTCAAATCGGCAAAGTCATGAACGAAAGCGCCGAGATCGCAGTGTCGTTTGCACGCTCTCTCGAACCCGATGAGAAATTCTGGACCAAGAACGATATCCACATCCATGTGCCCGATGGCGCCACGCCGAAAGACGGCCCTTCTGCCGGCATCACGATCACGACCGCGCTGCTCTCGTTGCTGAGAAATAAAAAAATTAAATCGGGCTATGCGATGACGGGGGAGATACGCCTTTCGGGCGACGTATTACCCATCGGCGGCCTGCGCGAAAAAATCGTCGCGGCGCGCCGGGTCGGCATCCGAAATGTGATTTTCCCCTTCGATAACCTGCGCGATTATGAAGAGCTGCCGAAAGAGCTCAAGGCAGGTCTCAAAGTATACCCGACCAAACACTACAGCGAAATCGACGCGCTGCTTTTCGGCAGTACAGTGCAGAAAACTGTCTCCAGGCGCAAGCCCCGCAAGGTGAATCCTCCGCAGAGAAAATCGCGCGCGGCATAACGGCCATGGAAATTCCATGGGAAAAAATCTCGATTGCGCCGATGATGGATATCACCGACCGGCGCTTCCGTTATTTTATGCGGCTCATCAACCCGCGCGTGCGCCTTTATACCGAAATGATCGTCAGCCATGCGATCGTGCGCGGCGACCGCAACCGGCTACTGAAATTTGACGCCGCCGAACACCCGGTTGTGCTACAGCTGGGTGGGGACGATCCGGCGGTTGTCGCTGAGGCTGCAAAAATCGGCGCAGATTTCGGCTACGATGCGATCGATCTCAACTGCGGATGCCCCTCGGACCGCGTCGAGAGCGGCAATTTCGGTGTATGCCTGATGCGTATGCCCGAAAGAGTTGCCGAAATCGTCGCCGCGGTGCATGCCGCGGTAAAAATTCCCGTGAGCGTAAAATGCCGGATTGGCATCACCGGCGAAGAATCTGAAGCAGGGCTGATCCGTTTTGCCGAAAACGTCTTTGCAGCGGGCGCGCGCTGGCTTACGGTGCATGCACGCACCGCGACGCTCGGCGGACTTTCGCCCAAACAAAACCGCGAAATACCGCCGCTTAACTACGAAATGGTCTACCGTCTAAAAGAAAAATTTCCGGACCGGGAGATCGAAATTAACGGCGGCATCAAAACGCGCGCGCAGATTCTTGCGCACCTCGGCAAGGTCGACCGCGTGATGATCGGCCGCCTCGCACATGAAGATCCGTTTTTCTTCGCACCGGGTTTTCCTGCGGATATCAACACGCGCCTGCATGTTCTCGACCGCATGGGGGCCTATGCATCGCAGCACGAACACGCCGATGTGGGCGCCGCGCGCTTTTTCAGCAATATGCTTAACACCTTTCATGCGTTGCCCGGCGCGCGGCTGGCGCGGCGATTTATCAGCGAAGAGGGTCGTCAGCTGCGCCCAGAAGCCGCGGTTTCGGCATTAAAAGAGAAGATGGTGGCGATGGCAGAAATGACCGACGCCGCCGGACAAACAGATTGACCTAACTCCCTAACGGTTCGGCAAGACCGATGAGTATTCCCTCGGGCCCCCGAATGTAACAGAGCCGGTACACATTCTCATAATTAACAACTTCACCGACAAGCTCTGCACCCAACGCTTGCAGACGCGTCAGCAAACTGTCGAGATTCTTAACCGAGAACATCACGCGCAGATAACCAAGCGCATTTACCGGAGCCTTGCGGTGATCGGCAATGACCGCGGGGCGCAGGTATTGGCATAACTCGAGCCGGCTATGCCCGTCGGGTGTGACCATCATCGCGATTTCGACCTCCTGGTCGCCAAGCCCCGTGACGCGCCCAGCCCATTCACCCTCGACCTTGGCGCGCCCTTCGAGAGATAATCCCAGTTCGCTGAAAAACGCGATTGCGGTATCGAGAGACTCGACGACGATGCCGACATTGTGCATCTGTAAAAGCATATCTTTACTCATGGTAGCGCTTCGACCCGGCGGATTTCCCCTCTTAACGATTCTTTCGGCGTTTTTTCCTGGGTTCGGTTTCTGCGTCTTCGGCAAAACCCACAGCCGATTCAGGCGCCGGTGGTTCCACAGAGCCCGCGGGTGCAACAACCGGCGATGCGGGATGCGCGGGATGCGAGAAAATCATCGTATACAGCGTCGGCAATAGCAGCGCGGTCAGCATCGTGGCGATGATGAGGCCACCAATGACCACCGAGGCGAGGGGCTTTTGCACTTCTGAACCCAGGCCTGAATTGATGGCCATCGGTAAAAAGCCCAGACCCGCCACCAGGGTAGTGATGACTACGGGGCGAAAGCGGTCGAGCGTACCGTCGAGAATCAGTTTTTTCACGTCCGCATCCGGATTTTTTTCGAGCAATTCGTCATAGTGGCTCACGAGTACGAGGCTGTTTAAGATCGCAATCCCCATCAACGCAATAAATCCGACCCCCGCAGAAATACTGAAATTCATACCCACAACATTCAGCGTGAGTACACCGCCGACAATCGCCGTCGGAATACCCATGAATACCAGCAAAGATTGCCGGTAGCTGCCGAAATAGCGGATCAACAGCAGGAAAATCGCCGCAAGCGTGATTGGTACGATAATCGCCAGGCGCGCCTTGGCGCGTTGCAGGTTTTTAAACTGACCACCCCAGGTGATCTGGTAAAACTCGGGCAGTTTTAATTCTTTGCTGATGGCCGCCTGCGCATTCTTCACGAATGTTTCTACGTCGATACCGCGCAGGTTAATCGAAAGCGCCGCGTATCGGCGTCCCTGGCTGCGCGCGATCGTCGAAACCTGCTCGCGCTCCTGAATATTTGCCACCTTATACAGCGGTACGCTACCACCCGCGTCGAGACCAACGGGAATCGAACGGATCTGGTTCACATCGTTTCTCAGTTTCGGGTCGAGACGAGTCATAATCGGATAGCGGTACGCACCTTCATATAAGTTACCGATTTTATGCCCGCTCATCGCCATCTCGACGATTTTGTTCACATCTTGTAAATCGAGCCCGTAATAAGAGATCGCATTATAATTGAGCTCGATGTCGAGTACGGGGCTTTTAGAGAGCGCAATGATGGGATCTGAACCCACGCTTTCGACGCCTTTGAGTTTTTCGATGATCGCTTTTCCCTGTGTCGAAATCTCAAACAGTTTATCGAGATCGAGACCATAAATGCGCATCGTCACGTCGGCGCGCGAACCTTCGAGCATTTCATTGAAGCGCATTTCGATAGGCTGCGTTTTCGAAGCTTCCTGTTCGCCGATGCTCTTATCGGCGTCGATTTTTTCAACGATCTCTTTATAGAGCATTTCTTTCGTGATCGTCTTGCCGTTAATTTTTCGCCACTTTGAAATATCTTTCTCGAGAATGATAAAGGTATCTGAGAAAAACACACCCGCGGGATCGGTTGCCGATTGCGGTGTACCAAAGCGGCTGAAGACCTCTTTCACTTCAGGAAAACTTTCGATAATGTCGTCGGTCTTCTTTTGCATTGCCAAAACTTTGTCGTAGCCCGCATAAACCGGGCGCGCAAAGTTTATCACCATATCGCCTTCATTGAGCTGCGGTATAAAGTCGCCACCCATACGAAAGAAAAGGCCGATAGAAAGCACAGTCAGCACAAGCGTGGGTATAATAATCGGCCAGGGTCGGGCGAGAGCGAATTTAAGCAGCGGCTCATAACCTTTGAGAATATAACGCAGTATAAAGGGCGTTTGATGCTTCGCGTCGTGGTGCCCTGGTTTTATTTTGAGTTTAAAAAACATGTAACCCAGAACGGGCATAAGCACAATCGCAAGCACAAGCGAAGCGGCCATCGCGAGCAGCACCGTTTGCGCCATCGGGCGAAACATCTTGCCTTCGACACCTTCGAGCGCAAAGAGTGGAATAAATACGCCCATGATAATCAGCAACGCGGTAATGATCGGCTTCAGAACCTCAAGCGTCGATTCGAGAATCATATTTCGCTTACGATGCCCTTCGAGCGGCAGGGCCCAGTCGTGTTCTTCCATGCGCCTGATCATGTTCTCGAACATCACGACCGAACCGTCGACGAGAAGACCAAAGTCGATCGCTCCGAGACTCATGAGATTCCCTGAAACGTTGAAGTAGTTCATGCCGATCACGGCGATCAGCATCGAAACCGGAATCGCGAGCGAGACAAGAATCGCCGCGCGCACATTGCCCAAAATCATGAGCAGTACAACGACGACAAATCCGGCACCTTCTGCCAGGTTTTTGAAAACGGTCTTAACCGTTGCATTCACGAGATAGTCGCGCGAATACAGCGGCCGCACCTGAACATCTTGCGGCAGGTCGAGTTCTTTGAAAGCTTCACCGATCGCCGCGGCGACGTTGCGGCTGTTAGCACCCGCGAGCATCATCGGCATACCGATGACCGCTTCTTCGCCGCGATAGGTAGCTCCCCCCAGCGGCTGCGGATGATGGAATGTGACCTCGCAGATTTCACCGAGCTTAACCGGCGAGCCGAAAAAAGAACGCTTCACGGGAACCTTGCGTATAGTCTCCAGATCGACCACGCGCCCGAGCGTACGAATGACGATTTGTTTTCCGTCGCGCTGAATATAACCGCCGCCGTAATTCTCGCCGATCGTATTGAGGCGCGTGGCGACCTGCTCGATGGTTAAACCGTTCTGGTCGAGTTTCTTTGTATCGATATTGATGTGAATTTCTTTGGGATACCCGCCAAAGGTATCGACATCGGCGACACCTTTCACGCCCTTAAGCTGGCGTTTAATGGTATAATCCTGCACCGTGCGCAGGTAGATAAGCCTCTCTTTTGCAGGTTTCTTTGCTATTTCGCTTCCGGGTTTTGCCTCGACCACGTAGAAGAACACCTCACCAAGGCCTGTTGAAAGTGGTGCAAGTTCCGGTACAATGCCCGGGGGCAACGAATCCTGTACCTGGTTCAAACGCTCGCTGATCTGCTGCCGGGCGAGGTAAATGTTTGCGTCTTCTTCAAAAACAATCGTAATGAGAGAAAGACCGTACTTTGAGATCGAACGTATTTCTTCAACCTTAGGAATTCCCTGGAGTTCGGTTTCTATGATATAGGTGACGGTAGATTCGACCTTCTGCGGGTCGAGCGCACCCGTCTTGGTAATGACCATCGACTGTACATTGGTGATGTCGGGTACTGCGTCGACCGGCAGTTTCGACGCCGAGAACAGACCGGCGATGCAGAGCATCACCGTCGCGCCCAGAACGATCGGGCGGTTATTCAGCGCCGCATCAATGATTTTGGAAAACATAGAGATCTCCCTGATAGATTGCGCTGTCGCCCATAAGGTAGATCATCTGCGCAATGACGCGAACTAACTCGAGCTGGGTGTCGTAATAAGAACTAAGCGCTTCGTGCGTCTTGAGTTCGAGTTCAAGATAAGAAATCAGATCGATACGCCCGAGCTTAAGTTCGCGGTCGGCGTATTGCATCTGCTTTTCGAGCGCCGGAATCTCTTCGGCCTTAAAATTATCGAATAATTTTTTCTTCTGCATGTATTCGGCATGCGCCGCGCGCGCCAGCTGCAGCACTTCGCGCTGCAGGTATTTATTCTCAGAACGGGCCGCTTCGAGCTTTTTCTCCGCAGCCTCAACACCGGCACGGTTCGCATTTAATACCGGAATCGGTACGGTCACCGCGCCGCCATAAAACTGGTTTGCACCCGGGTTTTCGAGCGCCTCGCGGCGGTAAAAGGCACTGATACTCACATCGGGTAACGGTACGCGTTTTTGAAAAGAAACCTCTGCTTCGATGCGAGCCAGCTGCAGTTTTTTTGCTTTGATGCGCCTGTTTCCGGCCCTGACCTGATTGATGAAATTCACGATGTCAATGTCGTGCAGATCGGTAAGCCAGGGTGTAATCACCTTCACCTTTTCTTTTTGGTTCAGATAGACATTCAGCTTTTGCCATGAGCTTTCAGCCTCTGCCATCGATGTATTCAGACTTTTCTGAAAAGCCACCAATTGGTTTGTCACGATATTACGCTGAACGATTTTTGCGGGCGAGGCGTATGCCTGCGCCCGCATGTAGGTGCGCATGAGCGACATACGACGTATGCGGCTGTTGATCTGCGACGAACGCAACTCGGCAATCGAAAACGCGTACGCATAATATGCGGCCTCAAGCGAAAGCTGCTCGGCAAGATCGTCACCCTCGACCTTTTGTATCTCTGTCTCGCGCTCGTAGATCTCAGATTGTTTGCCCATTTTACCGGGAAAATAAATCGGCTGCGTCACCCGAAAATCATAGGTCATATTGTTATTCTGCGTGTCTTTCAACCGCCCCAGCTCGGCGGTCACCACAGGGTTCTGCCACGAGGTTGCCTGACGCCCCTGCGCTTCGGTGCTTTGTATCTTGAGTTTATGCGCCTGTATCAGTTCGCTGTGCCCACGCACGCGTTCGCTGATCTGTAGCAGCGTGAATTCCGTGCGCTCTTCGGCGCCTTCGGTTTCAATCAACTCGTCTTCGGCCGCACCCAAAGGTGCGACGAGCAAAATGCAGAGATACTTGGTAAATCTCATATAGGCATAACCCCTTTCGCAGACACTGTGTTAATCACTTATACCCTGATTGCATATTCCAGTCAGGTAATCCTGGTATACCGGCCGAAATCCGGTATCGGCAAATTTCTGCTGTGAGATGTGCCGTTGCGGGCCCGCCTGTGCAGGTGTGGTAATCCCCAGTTCGCGCAAGATAGTGCTGCGCCATTGCGGATGACCATCGTGTACGTTGAAAATGCCCGTGAGTTTTTCTTGGATACTGTGTAACACGGCCCGCGCTGCATCGTCGCGGTGGATAAAATGTACGAGTCTGTCTTCTTTGTAATTTGAATTCATGCGGCCGTAAATAGGTCGCTCCTGGCTATATAGCCCGGCAAGCCGCAGCGCAATCGCCCGAGAGTGTGATCGGGCCGTCGCTTCGGCTTCGAGCAAAATAGCCGCCCGATCTGAATGGGCAGACCCATGTTCTTCGGTATAGGTTCCCGGTAAGTCGGGATAAACCGCCGTGCTCGAGATATAGACATAATGCCGGGCCTCAATCCGCGCGAGAAAATTTTTCTGCGCTACGACATAGGTCTGCTGGTAGAGTTCGGGGTTACGCGATCCTGGTGCGAGGCAGAAAACGGCGACGTCGAAAGCCGACTCTGTCATTTCGGGCAGATTTGCCATCAAGTCGGTGGGGACAAATTTGATGCCATTCTGCCCGGGCGAAGGCGAACGGCGGATAACCGTGAGATTAAACCCCTGCGTCGCAAGACCAGCTGCGATTTTTTGCCCCAGATAACCGAAACCCGCGATGACTGCGCGCACAGGAAACAAACGCAGGCAGATATACCCCTGCCAGAAGAAAGTGGTGCGGGCTTTGACATCCACCAGACGCCGAACGCGGCTTGCCGCGCGACACCGGTTTTGAAATGCGCTCTTTGTGTTTGCGCGCCTGAATTACGATCTCTTCACTGTCGCCGCCGTCTGCGGGTCTGAGCCGCCAAAACCCGGTGCGCCCGATATCCGGCTGCAATCCATAACCAATTCTTCTCTCGAGGTCAAACCGGGCTCGCTCTTTGTGCCTCTGGCCGATCGCCGCGACGGCCATGATTTTATCGACGACGCGCTGAAACGTGGTGCATCCGCCTTTTTTCTAAAAAAGAATCACGCCGCAGCTAAAAAATTCAAAGGCGACACCCGTGCAATTCTTGTCGACGACCCGCTCTTGGCGCTCGGTGCGCTCGCACATTTTCACCGCAACCGATTTACGCCGCTCGTGATTGCGATCACCGGTTCGAATGGCAAGACGACGACGAAAGAGATGCTGGCGCAGATCTTTCGCCGCGCGCTGGGCAGAAAATGCATTGCCACCGAAAAAAATTATAATAATCACATCGGCGTGCCCTTTACACTTTTCGCCATCGGCAAAGACACGCGTGTTGCCGTTGTCGAGATGGGCATGAACCATGCGGGTGAAATCGCCTACCTCTCTCGGCTTGCACGCCCCGACGCGGGCATCATCTCGAGCATCGGTCATGCACATATCGAATTTTTTACTTCCCGCGCGGGTATCGCTTCGGCAAAAGCAGAAATCACAGAAGGCATGCGTAAAGGTGGATTCCTCTATGTGCCGCAGCATGTCACCGAATTCAAAACTCTTGCCGCCACCGCGAAAAAAAACGGCATTCGCATAAGCAAAATTTCCCCGGGAGACTACCCGATCGCGGCGGGTAACGCGGTCTGGCTTTCGAATTTTTCGCTCGCTGCCTGCGCGGCGAAAGACAACGGCATCGCTCACGATATTATTATTACTACCGCGAAAAAATTTAAAGCCGCGAAAGGCCGCATGCAGGTAAAAAAGGGTCGGTTCACAATCATTGACGACGGTTATAACGCGAATCCCGATTCGGCTATTGCTTCGATCGACGCGGCAATAGCTCTGGCTAAGGGTAAACCCGTCGTCTGCGTTTTCGGCGATTTTAAAGAAATGGGGCGCTTTAGCCGCAAGCTGCATGCCTGGACAGGCGACGAAGCGGCGCGCAAGGGTGTTGCTGTCTTTTACGGGGTCGGTAAAGATATGGCACATGCGGTTGGGGCTTATCAAAAACGCACCGGCAAAAAAGCGCGCGCATACAGATTCGCACGCGAACAGGTGCAGGCGATTGTCGAACGATTGCGCTCAGAGCCTGCGGGTTCGGTTATTCTCATCAAAGGCTCGCGCGCGATGAAAATGGAAGAGATTGCGGCCGCGCTCAGCGAAAAGCAAGGCTAAACAACGGTAAGATAGTTTTTCTTTTTCAGCGCCGTGAGCGTGGTTTAGACGAAAACCGGCCGATCAAAATAAAGAACGCGACAAGCAATGCGGTAAAAAAGAAGACCGGCTCAATACGTTCTCCAAACAGCCACCCTGAAAAAAGCAAGGTGAGAAACGGTTGCAGCAGCTGAACCTGGCCGACCCTGCCGACACCGCCTTCGGATAAACCGCGGTACCAGGCAAAAAAGCCGAGATAGACGCTGAATATCCCCGTATAAAACAAACCACCCCAGGCCGAGAGCGGCGCGTCCAGATAAGCCGCGCGAAATGTAACCCCAACCAACACAGCAGACGCGGGTAAGAAGCCGATCAGACACCACGAAATAACCGCTGGCCCTCCATAAATACGCGCGAGGCGCCCCCCTTCTGCATAACCCACGGCCGCAGAAATGACCGAAAGCAGAAGATAGAAATCATCGCTGCTGAAATTCCCTCCGCTTTTCCACAACGAAAAGAGCGTCACAACGCCACTACCGGCGATCGCCGAAACCCAGAACAGAATGCCATGCCGTTCTCCGAGAAAAAAAGCGCCGGCGATCGCCGTAGCGAGCGGTAGAATACCCGTGACAACGGCGGCATGCGACGAGGGCACGCGCTGTAGGGCCAGAGCAATGAACAACGGAAACAGAATAATAACGCCGAGGGCGACAACGACAAAACGAACTCTTTCGGCAGGGGGCAGAAATTTTTCACCGCGCAGAGCAAACACCGCAAACGCAATAACCCCACCAATGGCAGCGCGTGCGAGAAACATAAAAACCGGATCAAAATGCGCGACCGCGAGCCGGGTCGCAGGGTAAGTAAAACTAAATACCAGTACGCCGAGAAAACCCCACAGGTAACCCGCGAAACGAGGCGGCGCTATCTATGTTTCTCCAGATACCACTCGACCGTTTTTTTGATGCCGCTCTCGAAATTTTCCGCGGCTTTCCATCCTAATTGGGTTTCAATTTTCGTCGCGTCGATGGCATAACGCCTGTCATGGCCGGGCCGGTCGGCGACAAAAGTGATCAGGTCTTTATAGTGCGCGACTTTCAGCCCGCGAGCAGACGGCGGGGCGATGTCCTGTAAAAGACCGGTGATCGTGGCGACGATCTGCAGGTTATTGCGCTCGTTGCGCCCGCCGATGTTGTAGGTCTCCCCCGCTTTGCCGGTATGAAAAGCGAGATCGATGCCGGCGCAGTGATCGCGCACAAACAGCCAGTCGCGGACGTTTTTACCATCGCCGTAGATGGGAATTTTTTCACCCGCGAGCGCCTTGCGGATAATCGTCGGTATCAGTTTTTCATCGTGCTGGTGCGGGCCGTAATTATTCGAGCAATTAGTAATCACTGTGTTGAGACCGTAGGTGTGGTGCCATGCGCGCGCCAAAAAATCGCTGCCCGCTTTCGAGGCGCTGTAGGGGCTATTTGGCGCATAGGATGTATCTTCGCGGAAAAAACCTGTTTCACCGAGCGAACCATAGACCTCATCGGTCGATACATGTAAAAACCTGCATTGCTCTTTACCCGGTTTTGGCTTGAAGGGAGCGTCGAGCCAGTGTTTTCGTGCGGCCTCAAGCAGAGTTAAAGTGCCCTTAACATTCGTCTCAATAAATACGACGGGTCCGCTGATCGAATTGTCCACATGCGATTCTGCGGCAAAGTGCAGTACACCGACGATGTTTTCTCCCGTGAAAATTTCATCGAGTAAGCCCGCATCCAGAATATCGCCTTTAACTAATCTGTAGCGCGGATTTCCCTCGACCGCAGCAAGGTATGCCGTATTCGCGGCATACGTCAGCTTATCGAGATTGACGATTTTGTAATCCGGGTATTTTTCCAGCATGTGGAGAACAAAATTCGAACCGATAAAACCGGCCCCACCCGTTACCAGAATACTTTTCATCAAAAAACTCCCTCTGAAAGCTTATATGCGTTTACGGCATCGACCAACGCGGTGCGCCAGTGCCGCATCGGAAAGTTAAATTCTTTAGCGAATTTGCGCGGCCAGAGCGCGCTGTATGCCGGCCTGGGCGTCGGCAAAGGATATTCATGAGTCAGAATCGGTTCTACCGGCGTGCGTATGCCGGCTATGCCGAGTATCGCCGTCGTAAAATCGTACCATGTCGTCACACCCCAATTACTGAAATGGTATAACTCGACCTTGCCCGCCTGCGGCCGCTTCGCGCGCATATGGGCAACCATTTGCCAGAGTCCGCGCGCCAGATCGGTCGCGTAGGTGGGTGAACCATGCTGATCGGCAATCACCCGCACTTCATTTTTTTCCCGTCCGAGGCGAATCATGGTTTTCATGAAATTCGCATTAAACTCTGAATACAACCATGAAGTTCTGACGATAGCGGCGGGTATGGCCGCATCCAATAATGCTTTCTCTCCTGCGGCCTTGCTTTCTGCGTAAATACCGACCGGGTTAATTTTTTGCTCTTCATCGATCGGTCTGTTAAATCCCCCGTGAAACAAAAAATCCGTCGATATATGAATCAGATAACTTTGATTTTTTCCCGCGGCGGCTGCGATATTGCGCACTGCGGCATCGTTTGCCGCAAATGCCGCGGCGCGGTCTTTTTCGGCCTGGTCTACTTTTGTATAGGCAGCGGCATTGATGATAACATCGGCCTTATTTGCCGCAAACCACGCGTCGATAGCGCCGTTGTTTTCGAGATTCAAATTGGATTTCGTGACGAAATGCGCCTTAACATCGGCCGGCAGGGTCTTCCGCAGGCTTTTGCCTAACTGCCCCTCGGCACCCGTAATCAGAATATTCAACGGCGTTGGCATATTTATATAAACAGAGCTGCGTCGCTGAGAGACGGCAAGACACGATCTTTTTCTGAAATCTGTATTTCGGTGGCCGCCAATCGCCAGTCAATGTTGAGTTGCGGGTCGTTATAGATAATCCCTCGTTCGTCTGCCTTGGAATAAAAATTATCGACCTTGTACTGGAAAATTGCAGTTTCCGAAAGCACCGCAAAACCGTGTGCAAAGCCTCGCGGAATAAACAGCATATCCCGCTTTTTATCGTCGAGTACGTACACGTACACTTTACCGAAATGCTGCGATCCTTTGCGGATATCGACCACGACATCCAGCACTTCGCCGAGAACTACGCGCACCAACTTGGCCTGTGCTTTTGGCTCCATCTGGTAATGCAGGCCGCGCAGAACACCGCGACGCGAGAAAGATTCGTTATCCTGAACGAAATCTTCCTCGATGTTCCACTTATTGCGGAAAGTCTCACGGTTGTACGGTTCGAAAAAATAACCACGCTGATCGCCATGAATCAGAGGTTCGATCAAAATCGGCGCCTCGTACTTGTAATTCACGCTGGTTTACTCTCCGCAAGGCGCAGCAGGTATTTGCCATAGTCGATTTTTTCCAGGGGCTTTGCAAGTTTTTTGAGTTGAGCCGCGTCAATATAACCCTTGATAAAAGCGATCTCTTCGATGCAGGCAACCTTGAGCGCCTGGCGCTTTTCAATCAGGCTGACAAAATGACTGGCATCGAGCAACGAATCATGCGTTCCCGTATCGAGCCAGGCATAACCGCGGCCCATGACATTCACGCGCAACTTCTTTTCGTTTAAAAATACCCGGTTCAAATCGGTAATCTCCAATTCGCCTCGCGCAGAGGGTTTGAGCGCTTTGGCCTTTGCTACAACACTGTTATCGTAAAAATATAAACCGACGACTGCATAATGGCTTTTTGGCTGTTTGGGTTTTTCTTCAATAGAAAGCGCGTTAAAATCTTTATCAAACTCGACAACACCGTAACGCTCAGGATCATGCACAGGATACGCAAATACCTCTGCACCGCCCTCATTACCGGTTCGGCGCACAGCCTCGACCAAAAGCTCGGTCAGGTGATGCCCGTGAAAGATGTTATCGCCCAAAACCAGCGCAGCAGAATCATCGCCGATAAAATCGGCACCGATGATAAATGCCTGCGCAAGGCCGTCGGGCGAAGGCTGTTCGGCATAGCTAAACCTGAGACCCAGGTCTTCGCCTGTGCCTAAGAGTTCCCGAAAACGCGGAAGATCATGCGGCGTCGAAATAATGAGAATCTCACGAATACCTGCGAGCATTAATGCCGACAGCGGGTAATAAATCATGGGCTTATCGTAAATCGGCATCAGCTGTTTCGAAATTACCCGTGTCACCGGATAAAGTCGGGTGCCGGAGCCGCCCGCGAGAATAATGCCTTTCATTTGAAGCGACCTCTTTTCCGGGGTTTTCCCTGAGCTCGGGAATTTGTCTTGGGAAAAGCCGATTCTACCGGGTGGGGCGGAGCGCCCGTATTCGCCATGGGCGAAGGTGCCCGATGGCGCGCACTCGCATAAGTAAATGCAGTGAAACCCGCGATGATCGCAAGAGCGGCGAGCACAGCATAATAGAGATAACGAATTCTCTCGGCGGCGACACGCTCGGCATTACGACGGTAAAATTCTTCTGTCAGCCAGAACATTCTCTGGTCGCCGGATGCATGGTCTTTTTTGAAAGCATTGACGATGCGCTGCAACTCTTCGTCGTTAAAACCGGCCATCGCTGAGCGCGCCTTCGCGGTATCGGCTTCAAGAAAATCTTTCACGCGGGGTGCTAAAGATTCTGACAAAGTATTCGTATCGAACTCGGCAGATAAAGATGCGAGGGCGCTCATAAAAAACAATAGGGGGATTAACTTAATCATGGAAACCGTGACTCCCGGATATCGATCTCTCTACCTTCAATCTGGCGACCAATATCGAAATAAATAGCAGGGTGAAAGCCGAAAAACTCGCCCAAAAGGCACGACTCATCGCCGGATCTTTGAGGCCCGAACCACCCTTTTGAATGAATACCGGGCTAGGGTGCTGCGCTGTTTTCCAGATGTAAATTGCCGCTACCACAAGCGCCGCGTTAATCACGGCAAGCAGGGCTAGTACGGCGCCGATGCGGGCTCCCGTTTCAAAATCGGCAATGGTAGAGCGCAACAGAAGATAGCCGTTATACATCATCCACATGACAAAGAAAGATACCAGGCGCTCGTCACCCCAGTTCCAGTAAACACCCCATACCGGCTTGCCCCAGAGCGGCCCCGTGACAAGCACGGTCGTCGTAAACGCCCAACCTGTCTTGATGAAGGCCCGGGCCCAATCGTCGTGCCGCATCTCGCGGCTTTTCAAATAACGCAAACTCATGACGGCACCGCCGACAAAAGCCAGAAACGAAACCCAGACCAGCGGTACGTGAAAATAGAAAATGCGTTGCACATTTCCCTGCATTGCGTCGGCAGGCGCCTGTATCAAAGCGAGGTGCGCAGCCCATGCTCCCGATGCGGTAGCAAATATCAGCAGCAGATAGAACATAGACTTGCCTGAGTCAGAAAAACCCGGCGTACAGCAATTACTCCAGCGTGTCGTCTTCTGAGAAAATCGCTGTAATATTTGCCTGTGGGGTCACATCAAAGCTGTAATTTACTACAGGAACCTTGGGCGCAATGACCCGGCCGGCAATCTCGAGCACCTCGAGCGGAGATCTTTCTTCGACGACGATCTTGTCGCCGTTTTCGATAGAATTATCGAATGTCGACTTAGGGGCCACAACAAAGAAGGGAATCCTATGGGCTTTGGCGAGAACCGAAAGCCCATAGGTACCGATCTTGTTGGCAACATCGCCGTTCGCAGCGATACGATCGGCCCCAACGAAAACCGCGTCGACAAGTCGCTTTTGCATCAGATACGCGGCCTGCGAATCGACGGTCAGCGTCACCGGTATTTTCTCTTTTTGCAGTTCGAATGCGGTGAGGCGTGCCCCTTGTAAATAAGGCCGGGTTTCATCGGCATAGACCATATTGATCTTGCCTTTTTCGTGCAAAAGGCGTATCGCCCCCAGCGCGGTTCCGATACCGCCGGTCGCGAGCGAGCCCGTATTGCAATGCGTAAGAATATTATATTTTTCTTTCGGATATTTTGTCACCAGGTATTTCACGGCGTTGTTCGACATCGCGAGACAGCGCTCCGCATCGTCGTTATGTATCTCAAGAGCCTTCTCGTAGAGTTTAAGCAACAGCTTGAGATTCGCGTCTTTTGCTTTCGCGGCTTCGCTGGCGAAAAATGCATTAGCTACAAGCAACATTTCATGCGTTGCCCACATCAGGTTAACTGCAGTCGGGCGCGCGGCGTCGAGTAATTGTTTCTGCTTCTTAAAAAGTTCGGGGGTCAGCTTTTTGTTTTTTTTCGACGCCTCCCACCCGGTCAGATACATACCATACGCGGCACTGATGCCGATCGCAGGCGCTCCGCGCACAACCATTTCCTTAATTGCCTTCGCGACATCGTTACCGTTGTTGCAGGTCACATAGTCGAGTTTATGCGGAAGCAGCTTTTGATTCAGAAGCTGTATTTTATCGCGGGCTGTTTTAATGAACGAGAGATTTGTTTTCATATTTCTCCTGAAAGCCTGTGGTCGGTTACTTATTGGGTCTGAGCAAAGGGAAAAGGATTACGTCTTTGATGCTGGCCTTGTTCGCAAACAGCATAACCAGGCGGTCGATGCCGATACCAAGCCCACCTGTAGGCGGCATGCCGACTTTGAGCGCCGTGACAAAGTCGTCGTCGGTCGCCATCGTTTCTTCGGCGCCGCTTTCTTTCTGCGCGGCCTGCTCGTTAAAGCGGCGTTCTTGCTCGAGCGGATCGTTCAGCTCGGAGAATGCATTACCCATCTCGCGGCCCGTAATGTAGGGTTCAAAGCGCTCGACGAGATGCGGGTTACCCGGAATCGATTTTGCCAACGGCGATATCGCCTTGGGATAATGCATCACGATCGTCGGCTGAATGAGATTCGGTTCGACTTTTTCAGAGAAAGCCAGGTCGACAACCTCCCAGAACGTGTGCAGGCCATCGGCCTTAAGACCGACAGAAGCCGCCATCTTCTTCGCTTCGGCGGCCGAAGGGTTTTCTTCCCCGAGAAATTTAGCGAAATCAAGGCCCGTTGCCTCTTTGATACTCTCCAGGTACTCGACTTTTTTCCACGGCTTTTTCAGCGAAATCGTATGTTCGCCGTATGGAATCTCCGTCGACCCCAGAAGTTTTACCGCAAGCGTTTCAAAAATGTCCTGCGTGAGTTCCATCATCGTATGGTAATCTGCATAAGCCTGATAAATTTCGATCATCGTGAACTCAGGATTATGTTTCGTGCTGATACCTTCGTTTCTGAAATTGCGGTTCATCTCGAAAACTTTCTCGTAGCCGCCGACAATCAGGCGCTTGAGATAGAGTTCGGGAGCGATGCGCATGTAGAGATCGATATCGAGTGCGTTGTGGTGAGTGGTAAACGGCCGCGCCGCCGCACCCGAAGCGATTGCCTGCATCATCGGCGTTTCGACTTCCATAAAGCCGCGCGCATGCAAAAGATCGCGTATCTCGCGCAGAATCGCCGAACGCAGTGCGAATGTCGCACGCGCGTCGGCATTTACGGCCAGGTCGATGTAACGCTGGCGGTAGCGCAGTTCGATGTCGCTGATACCATCGTAGGTTTCTCCGTCTTTTTCTTTTACCACAGGTAAGGGGGCGAGATTTTTGCTGAGTATCTTCAGCTCGTCGGCGTGAATGGTGGGTTCGCCAGTCTTGGTGCGAAACGGTTTACCCTTGATGCCTATGATATCGCCGAGATCGAGGTTGCGTAATACGAAATAATCTTCTTCGCTGAGCGTCTTATTGCCGGCATAGAGCTGTATCTTACCGTTCTGATCCTGAATCTGTAGAAATTGCGCCTTACCCATATCGCGGATCGCCACCACCCGCCCTGCGGTCGTCACCGGCTGAACGTCTTCGGCAGGCGTCAGGCTGTTATCGGCGCCAAAATGCGTTACGCGCAGAGTGTGGATGTCTTCTTTACCGGAAAAGCGTACCGGATAGGGGTCTATCCCCCGCGCTTTCATGGCGTCGAGTTTGCCCAGCCGTTGCTCGGTCAGGGAAATCGCACTGCTTTCGGCTTCGCTCATTTTGACCAAAACCGGGGTTTTTGACAGGGTGTAAAGGACGCTTGGTCCGTTAAGATTTAGAAGCCATCTTGTTGAGTTGTATTGGCAGGTAGAAGAAATCCTGCCCGAGAAACCGGAGAATTTTCACATGGTAAAGGTACGAAATCTCGGTTTCGACAAAGTGCCCCAGCGTGCGCACATCGTGAATATTCAGCGCCCGCAGCAGAGTTTGATCGCGCTTGATCCGAACCAGCAGGCGCAACTGATGCTCCTGCCATTCGCTGCGTATACCCTCGAGTAAGCGTTCGTAAGTGGCAAAACTGTTACGCTCTGCGCGCGGTAGTTGCGTGTAAACATTTTCGTCCCACCAGTCTTTGAGTACATATTTTACGTACTCGAAGGGCAGCTCGCGCACCATCTGGTTGCGGCGCAGGTGTCTGTGAACGTACCCGGTGCGCCCGACGCGCATGAAGTGCGTACAAACCTTGGCAAAAAAAACAGGCCCGAAGTGATACAAAAATAAAGTGTGATCGGCGTCGGGAATATTATGCTGCTGCATGAGCAGGGTGTCGCGCGTGAACTGAAAATAACTCATCAGAAACGTACGGTATTCGCCCACACGGTCTTTGTTACGCGCGGCAGAAATAAACTTACGGATAATATCCTGGCGCAGCGCATCGTCTTCGGCGCCTAGGTGAGTTTCGACATAGATACTGCGTTTGACTTTGGCTTCTTCGAGCAGGTAACGCGCCTCGTTGATCTCGAGCACATACGCATGCGTCTGGTTAAAATGTTCGCTGCCGCGCGTATCGAGCAGGTACGGCGATTTAATCGCGCTGTCT
>JAFLED010000013.1:0-4065 GCA_017302045.1 Spirochaetota bacterium | reverse complement strand
CGGTTTTCTTTGACCGGTTCGGCGGCACGCACTTTCGTTTCGGTCTTAGGCGCCGCCGCGAAACTCTCGATGATCTCGGCGAGGTCTTCGCGAAAAATAGCGGAATAGGTATACTGCAGCTGGCTCGTATAATCGCCGTGTATCGTAACCTTACCGCCGACGATTTGTTCCGAGCTCACTTTGAGCAGGTAAGCGAGGCGCCGCAACAGCAGGTTCGTCAGGTTACAGAGATCGATACGCGGATATACACGGTAAATCAGCACCTGTTCGAGAAAGTGTTTCTCTCCGCTCGGCGGGTTAAACGCTTCGAAAAGATTCGCGACCTTCCACCAGTGCTCGGTGACCTCGGTGTTAAATTCCTTTATAACCTCATAAGAACGAATGAGTTTACAGAACTCCATTTTGGGCTCTTCGATATCCGAATCGGCAAAATGATTGTAATACTCCCGCTGCGCCGAAGTCTCTAGCGCGCGGCTCGCGAGCTCTCCCTCGACGTGGCCATAGAGACGCATAATGCCGACCAGTGCGGCGTCGATTTCTTTGATGTTCTTGTTAATGTCTTTGCGCGTTTCGGGTGGCGCTGTCGAGAGAAACTTCTGAACGTTATCGGCATTGACAAGGTGCGCTTCGAGACCTTTGAGAAATCCGCCCTTAAAAGGCAGCAGGTGCTTTACGCATTCGACCGAATCGCTGGGGTTTACCGCGTCGTAATTAAACTCGGGCTGGTACGTAAATGCGCCCATTACCCGCCGGAGTTTGCCGTCGACGCGCTGTAGACGCTTGCCTCGTCTGAAATGCGCTGGAAAAATTCGGGAATGTTGATGCGGTCGTTTTTAACTTCTTTGGGTGCGTACAGCGCCGAACCGACCAAACCCACATTCATCGGAATCTTGTTATAGATAAAACCTTCGCGGATATCGATATCGATGCGCCTGGGCGTCGCCGCACTCGCCGCGAGCGTGCTTATCACATTTGACTGTTTCGGATTCGTAGCGCGCATCACCATCTGAGCAAATTCAGGACCAATGTAATACACCGAAAGATATCCACTCAGATTTTCGACCGGTTTATCGAGACGATTGCCGGTAAACAACATGTCGATGCGCAGTTTACCGTCGGTAACGCTGTCTGCTTTCTCTTTCGTCATGAGTTGTTTGAGGTCGATGTCTTTAATCTGGATCGTCGTCGAATACTCCATCTCGCTCGGGTGCAGGCGACCGAGATTGAACAGCGTGTCTGAAATCGTTACGACCCCGTTCAGAGTATACATCTGCATGACAGGCATGACAAAAACATTATCCTTATATTCCATCGAAGCGCCGATGGCAGGGTAATTACCGCGCGGATAAATCAATTTCAGCCATTCTTTTTTATTATTAGGGTCGGGTATGTCTACGCTGCCCACAGAAAAATTATAGGCGCGGTTAAAGTTATAGTTTTTAATGATTCTTTCTTTATTACCCGCGCGCAGGTTAAGAGTCTTCTTGAGTTTGAGATCGTGCTTGAACGGGAACAGCATATTCATCTTGTTCACGCGCACCTGTTTGTTGCGAAAGCTGAAATCGTCGATCTTGATCTTGCCGTTGACGATGGTGTCTTTAGCGGTGCCCGCGACGGAGAACACACCGACCAAAAACGTGTCGTCGAGAATCTCACTTTCTTCCTTTTTTGAGAGCTCAACGCTGAAGCGCATGTCGGGCACCGGAACGGTAATACGGCGCTCGCGGCCTGTTTTAGCGTCGACATCAATGTCGACCCCCTGCCGAATAGCGCCATCGGCAGATACCTGTAACGCCTGGCGCAGACCGGTAACTGAAAACTGGTCGAGATATGTCACCGCAGGGGTCAGGCGCGTTTTCGCTTTTATAAAGATATCGTCGACATGGATATCCGGAAAGGCAATCTGTGTCGTATGCGCGACGGCAGTCTCGCCACCCGCAATAGTTACAGCCGTTTCACCGTCGGCGCGCATGCTTCGCCCGGGGTTCAGCGCAATGATCTGTGCCCCGACCGTCTCTTGCAGCGCAACGGGCATCGTCGTTATCAGCGGGCGAAAACCGATGGTGAGCGCATCGAGGTTATATACCACTTTGATCGCCTGCGACTTTTCGACCGTAACGCGGGATTTCAGGTCGATGGCAGAGTTATAGTCCTTGTCTTTATCGCTGAAGGCAATCACCGGCAACAGAATCGTGTTTTGTTTAAAATCCTGGCTGCTCTTCACAGTACCTTTCACGTTAAAGTCGATGCGGTTGATGCCCGACTTACCGCGGTCGACATAATAATAGAGTTGCGGTGAAAAAACCCGCAACGCGATCGCGAGGTTCTGCGGCGATTCGCCTGTGGCGGTGAAGGTGGTGCTTAGCTCTCCCTGCGCATTACCTTGTGCGAACGGCGTGACATTAAACCCCCGCAGCGAAAACTCGACGGCTGTCTTTTTTTCCTCGAGCAATGCATTCAAGGCGATCGCCGCGCCATTGACGGAACCCCTGAGTTTTGCTTCGGCTTTTTTTACCGGCATCGGTTTCAATTTCTGGTCGACCAATGCCGCATGATCGAACTCCAGAGACGGCACTGAAATGTTCATACCGGCAACCCGCGCCTGAATGCGCTCGAGTTTAATGCCGCCGCGGTCTTCGATTTTATCGCCGCGTATCGAAACCTGGGTAGGTTTTATGGAGAAAAAACCGGAATAGGGCAAGGGTTTACCCAAAAGGCCGCTCGCCACCCGGGTCGTTTCACCGAGGTTCACACGCGACGCCCCGGTTTCGAAATCGAGTTTGCGTTCGGCGGTTAAGATTTTCTCGCCGCCACCCGCAAGCGAAAGCACGGTATCACCCAGAAACTGAATCAGGAAATTATCGATCTTCAGGCGATCTTCTTTTGCATCGTATTCAATCTTGTGATCAACCAGAAACGAGAGATTTTGCGCCGCGCGCCCGCCCAGTGCCACGGGAATCTTGCTCTGGCCTAAATGCATTTCAGAAATAAACTCGGGCTTTTTCGATTGCCCGTCGTAAAACAACCTCCAGAACAGATCGAGTTTTGTGCTTACCCGGGCGGGAGGGCCTTGGAATGAAATATCGATGGTCTTCTGCGGATTCAGCTCAACGACGAAAACATTCAACAGCGCTACGGCGGCCGCCGGATTTCCCGTATCTATTTTATTGAAATCGCGGGTTAGCAGCGAAAAGTTGAAATTAAAATTTTTGAGATGCGCGTATTGCCTGACTTTGTTCGAAGAATCCTGTGCATCGAGCGTGAAGTTGAAATTTTCCAGAATAAACCGCGCAAAGATCTGGATGTCAAAAAACCACGAAACAACCGATGATTTTCCCGTCGGTTCATCCTCTTCTTTTTCTGGCTCTTTCTTTTTACCCGGCTTCATCAATGCGGCGACGCTCATCACATTGTTCTTCTGATCGATAAAAACTTCGGCGTCTTTAAATGCGATCTCATTCACACCGAACTTACCGCGAAAAAAACCATAGACATTGTAGAGAACGTTAATCTCGCGCGCCTTCAGAATCGGTGTTTTGTTAAACCCCGCCGGCGGATAGACCACAACATTGCGTAACTTAAACCCGCGGAACAGCGAGGCCTGGTCGATTTTGATCTCAATTTTGCCATTCGTATTCTCGGCGAACTGTTTGACGATCAGCGGTTCGAGAAAAGCGGGGCGCATGACATAGTTGTAGCCGGCGATAACGAACAAAAAGACGGTTAAGAACAAATAGCCTGAAACCCGGGCCACAATGCGAAAGATTTTTCCGGCTTTTCCCGCGTGTTTCTCCGGTTCTGCCACCTTGCCGTCGGGGAATTCTTTCATGCGCCCGAATGCTCTAGTTACAAAACGGGATAAATACCAACCCGGTCTGCCGGCGTAATTTTTGGTGCTGGCTCTCGAATGTTGTGCCGTTCATAAAGATACGAAGGCTTATATCGTTATGATTGCCTGTAAAGCACGATTCCTCCTTGTTTTTCTGGTCTTCGTCACGGGCGCAGGCTCGCTCGCAGCGTCGGATTACCTCTATACGCCCATCTATGGCTTTGAGGATCCGCTGC
>JAFLED010000129.1 GCA_017302045.1 Spirochaetota bacterium | reverse complement strand
TTCCTTAACTGAGCGGGATGTCCCTCACCCCCGAAGACTATTTTCAGAAATTTCTGAAATCCCCGCTGAGCGCCGCCGAGAAGGCAGAGCTTGAGGCTAAAAAGGCAGCACTCATTGCCGAGCGCGCTTTTGACGGCGAACCCGCCTTCGGTACGGGTGGCATGCGCGCCATAACGGGGTTGGGATCTAACCGCCTGAACCTCGCTAACATTGCAAGACTCAATATCGCCTTAGCGAGTTATTATAAGAACCACAAGGGAAATCCGCGCTGCGTGCTTGCCTATGATTCGCGCCTGACTTCGGGCGCGTTTAGCCGGCTCAGCTATCACATTCTGAAGGCAGAGGGGCTCGAGGTGAAGATCTTCAAGCGCCCGACGCCGACGCCGTTTCTGTCTTATGCCGTGCGCGAACTTGCGGCCGACTGCGGTGTTGTACTGACGGCATCGCATAACCCGCCGCAGTACAATGGCTACAAGGCTTATGGCGCCGATGGCGGGCAGATCATTTCGCCCGTCGATAAAGAAATACAGAAGCTTTTTCTCGGCGTCGACTATGCCTCATTGCCGGGCGACCTCGCGACGCAGGCCGAGAAACCCGTTCCCGCTGCCGATCTCATTGAAGAAGAGATTGTCGCTTCTTACTGGCAGCGTATCGAAAAAGAAGTCTTTTATACGCGCAAAACCAAGAAGTCGAAAATCCTTTATTCTCCGCTGCACGGTACAGGCGGATGGATTTTTGAGAAGACCTTCCGGCACTTAGGTTATGACCAGTTCAGCGTGCTCGCAGAACAAGCCGAGCCCGATGGTAATTTCCCCACAGTAAAATCGCCGAATCCCGAAGAACCCTCGGCTTTCGAACGCCTGCTCAAAGCGGCCGAGACCGAGCGCCCCGATCTTTTGGTGGCAACCGACCCCGATGCCGACCGCGTCGGCGCCATGATTCGACTACGCTCATCACAGGTGCCAGAGCCAACGAAAACCTATCACTTTCTAACGGGTAACCAGATCGGTTCTCTTCTTTTAGAAAGTATTGCGCGCAAAAAGACCAGGTCGCTTTCAAAACCTTTTATCTGCAAAACCATCGTGACGACAGAATTACAGCGCCTCATCGCCGATTCTTACCAGATTAAGACCGTCGAAACCTTAACGGGGTTCAAGTACATTGCCGAAAAAGTTGCTGAAGATCCCGAAAACTATCTTTTCGGTGGCGAAGAGAGTTTTGGTTATCTGCCGGTGCACTGGGTGCGCGACAAAGATTCGCTTTCATCCGCGCTCGCGCTGGCAGAGCTTGCCGAAGACGTCGATCTCGTGCAGGCACTCGATGAGATTTATCTGAAACACGGTCTCTTCCACGAGCTCTTGCACAATATCGATCTGTCGAAGAATCCGGGCCTCTTGCCAGAAGTTATGGCTAAACTTTCGCATCCTGCTGACTTTGCGGCGAAGGCCGGTTTCAGTCGTGAGGTCGTTGATATTCTCGATCTCAGAAAAGGCGCTCCACAACCAAAGACCCCGCTTGCCCAGTATCTGAAGACGCAGCTCGGCGAGGCGGATGTCATCCAGTTCTGGCTGAAGGATTTTTCGCGGCTGACAATCCGCCCTTCGGGCACAGAACCCAAGGTGAAGGCATACCTGAGTCTGATGAGCAGATCTAAGCCAACGACGGCAAGCCTCGCTGAGGATAAAGAAGCCCTGAAGGTTGAAGCAGAAGGGCTGTTGAAGGCGTTCTTAGCGGCGCTCGGTCTCTGAGAGTACGCTCGCCCAGACCGGGTCTTTGACTTTTGCAAACTTCTTGGCGTAGGCATCGCGGCGCGTTTTGACTTTTTCGACCTGCGAAGGCGTGTAGAGCCACCCGCTTTCTCCCGGCTCGAGCGGTTTGCAGCCTTTGCTGAAATTCATGACATTGCTTTTTTCACCCGAGCCTTTCGCGGGCGGGCATGAATGGCCAAGGCCAAAAGCATGGCCCAGCTCGTGCAGAAATACGCGTTCGTCTTTTCGGAATCGTTCCCAGTTGATTTGCGCAAAGGGCATACCCGTAACCTGCCCACCATACGAGAGTTTGTCGGTGTCGTGGTGTTTGATAAAAATGGTGATGCCCTGCGGGGCGCGTACCTGCGGATCTTTGCATTTCCAGTAATCGCCGTAGCGGCTGCTCGTGCGGTTTACGATCGATTCATATATTTCGGGGCAGGCAGACTTTTGCAGAGTTTCGAGCGAGGCGAATGAGCGGATTTTAAAGCGCGCCAGGTGCTCACCCGTAGTGCTGGCGAATTTGCGGTTCAACAGGTCTTCGATTTCCGCAAGCCGCTGGGGAGTAGCGGCAGCAACGGCCTTCTCATGGTCTGTCATCATGACAAAATGCAGCGAAAACAGCGGTAGGTCTGCGCGATCTTTTGCCGAGGTCTCTCCCTTAAATTCGCTGCCCACCGCGAGTTGGGGTACCTCTTCGCTGCCGTCGTCGTCGGCATAGAGAAGCATACCCGTAAGTATCAGAGTCAGAGCGAGAGGCAGCATGCGGTGCATGCTCCGCTTTGGGATTTTCCGATGGGGTCGCAAGAAATTATCCTGATAAAAACTTGCCGGGCTGTCGATATGTAGTATATTAACCGTATGCCGATGGCAACTGCCACTTCTAAACTCCATTCTAAGCTCGGCATGCTACTACTGCCCCGACTATAATCCGCGTCTGTAACTTACAGGCGCGTTGATTTTATTTAATTTCTGAATTCTGCTCGGAGGCAACATGAAAACTGAAATCGTTCAAAAATACAAACCCTATAAACCCCTCGAATTAAAAGATCGTACCTGGCCCGATAAGACTATCACAAAAGCGCCGCGCTGGTGCAGCGTCGATTTGCGCGACGGCAATCAGGCGCTCGTCTATCCGATGAATATCGCGGAAAAGGAAGAGCTTTTCCGCCTGCTGGTTGAAATCGGTTTTAAAGAGATCGAAGTCGGCTTTCCCGCGGCGGCAGACGTCGAATACAACTTCCTGCGCCACCTCGTCGACAACAAGATCGTGCCCGACGATGTCACGGTGCAGATTCTGACGCAGGCGCGCGAGCACCTGATTCGCAAGAGTTTCGATGCACTTGCCGGCGTTCGCCGTGCCATCGTACACATGTATAACTCCACTTCGACGCTGCAGCGCGATGTCGTGTTTGGCATGAGCCGCGAACAGATCAAGAATCTCGCAGTCGAGGGCATCCGCCTTGTCAAACAGCTCAGCGTCGAATACGAAAAAAAGACCGGCACGAAGTTCGAACTCGAATATTCACCCGAGAGTTTCACGGGCACCGAGGTCGACTTCGCGGTCGAAATCTGCGCGGCCGTGATGGATGTCTGGGAGCCGACACCCGATAACAAGGTCATTCTCAATCTGCCGAGCACCGTCGAGATGACGAGCCCCAATCTCTATGCCGATCAGATCGAATATTTTATCCGCAATATCAAACACCGCGATCTCGCGGTCATCAGTCTGCACACGCACAATGACCGTGGCTGCGGCGTCGCGGCATCGGAACTCGCGCTGATGGCGGGCGCCGATCGGGTCGAAGGCACGCTCTTCGGTAATGGCGAGCGCACGGGCAACTGCGACCTGGTCACCGTTGCCTTGAATATGCTCACGCAGGGAGTGAATCCGAACCTCGATTTTTCGAACATCAACCGCGCCGCCGAAATTTACGAACGCACGACGAAGATGGGTATCCATGACCGGCATCCGTATGTCGGTGAGTTGGTCTTTACCGCGTTTTCGGGCTCACACCAGGATGCGATCAATAAGGGACTCGCGAAATTAAATGGCAAAGGTTCTGTTTGGGCAGTCCCTTATTTGCCGATTGATCCGCATGATATCGGCCGCAACTACGAATCGATTATCCGTATCAATTCGCAATCCGGCAAGGGCGGCGTTGCCTATGTCATGGAACATGATTTCGGCTGCCGTCTGCCCAAGACGATGCACCCTGAATTCGCGAAGGTGGTACAGGTCATCGCCGAAAAGCAGGGTGGTGAGGTCATGCCGCAAGAGATCAACACGGCTTTCGAGAACGAATATCTGAAGCGCAAGTCGCCGCTCGATTTACAGGGTATATCTGCCATTGAAGAGAAACCCGACACGGGCGAGGTGAAGATCTCGCTCAACGTCGCGTCCGACAAAGGTGGATTTCTTTCGCGGGGAAATGCGGCGTATGACGGGCAGGGGAATGGCCCGCTCGATGCGGCGCGCAACGCCATTATTCAGGCATGCAACGGGAAGCTCAGTTTTCAGATCAAGAACTACAGCGAGCATTCGCTGGGTGAAGGCTCTGACGCGCGCGCGATCGCATATATCCAGATTGAGCGGCCCGATAAGCAGACCTTCTACGGCGTCGGGGTGAGCCCGAACATCTCGCGTGCTTCGATTGAAGCTCTGTTCAGCGCCGTCAATCGCGCGTTCGCCCAGGTTTAACGGTTCCCGCGTTGTCCCGAAATGGCGGACGCGCCTCAGTGCGCGTCCGTTTTCTTACGCTGGCAATCCCACTGTTAATCGCTGCACCCATAGCTGCAATTCGCTGGGAGCCCGGCAGCGAAGACCGCCGCACCAATAAATGGGACCTCATGGTCACAGACCCTATCACGACCGACTCGTGCAACATGACGGCGCAGGGCCTCTTTGTTTTCCAGAATTTTACGCTGATTAATCTGACGCGCGCGCGTTTCGACGGTAACGGTAAAAAACAGGCGATTGATAACAGCGTCGCCGACCAGAACATCACCTTGAATCACCAGCTGACATACGGTATTACCAAACGGTGGGAAATTGACGCGATACCATTGCCGCTGATCATCAACGACAATTCGCGCGAAATCGACGGGCCGAAACTGGGTATGGGCGATGCCAGCGCGTGGTCGCGTTTTTTGATCTATGAACAGACGCTCGAACAGCGTTACATTCCGTCGGTCTTGTTTTTCACGCAGCTGAAGGTACCGACAGGCTCCGTCGATGTTGGTGATGCCACGGGCCGCCGTACCTTCGGCAATCTCATGACTGAGACGACCATCGGCTTTAATACGATGTGGGAATACCGGCCCGTGGTCATCAATCTCAACTTCTGGTATGACTTCGTCGGCGGTAGCTTTTTCCACGGGCCATCGGGGCAAATCTATGGTAATCCCGGCGATGTCGCCCAGTTCAATGCTTCGGTCGAGTGGGTCTTACGCGATTACTCCGACGACTCGTCGGTATTGTTTGCGGAGATCAACCAGACTTACCAGGGACGCTTCAAACCGCTGAGCAGCCAAACCACCGACCAGCCGATTGTCTATTCGCTGCAGGCGACGATTGGTTTTGCCGAGTTTATCGATCGCGATACGTTTCTTATCATGTCACTGTCGGCGACGCTCTATGGACTGAATACCTATCAAAACTGGGGGCCCTATCTTTCTGCCGGCAAAACCTTCGGGTTTGGGCGCAGTTAGAAAGCGTAACCGATCGAACCGCCGAGCCAGGGCAGCCGCCGTGATTCGATACCCTGGCTGTCGATACCCTGGAACATATAGCAGGCAAAGCGCACCACGAGTCCGCTCTCACGGGGGAGCCAGGCGAAAGCCAGCCCCGCCATGGGGGTAAAGGCCTGGCCTGTGACAGTCGCCCGCACGCCGCTGCGCTCGGTGCGATCCGAACCGATCATCACGTTGCCACCAAAAAGTATCTCCGCATGGATCGGCCAGGTAGTAAACGGCAGTTGCCAGAACGCGGAAAACGAAATGGGAACGATGTGAAAGCTTGCGTACTTACCGCTTGAATCAGCAGGTGGAATTTCCGTGTAGCTATAACCGATATTCACCATGCCGCGCTCGTGAAAGCGGTAGCTGCCGCGCAGGGAATACCAGATGCCCTGGCCATAAGCCTCACCGGCAACGATGTACCGCGCCAGCGTCGGCTGGTTCTCGGCCGCGATGGTATAAAAGAGCGAGGTAAAAAAGAACAGTGCTGCTGAAACCCGGAGAAACATGCTTTTGTGTTTCTCTTCCCTGCGGGGAGGAGGTCAGTTTTTGCGAAATACTGGATTCGAACCAGTGACCTCTTCCATGTCAAGGAAGCGCTCTAACCAACTGAGCTAATTCCGCGTTTGCGTACAGCAAAAATTGAATTTTCGACATGCTGTCAATGAGATTCAAAATCCGCATGACAAAATAAACGGAACTCCCGACAGTGACAGCCGTGAAGCAGTCACAGTGTCCCTCTTGCGGTGCTCCACTTACCTTCGAAAACGCGCATAGTCTTTATGCCGTCTGCAAGTACTGCCGCACCATGTCGGTGCAGAGCGACGATGCCCTGAAAGAAGTCGGCAAAACCGCGGCGCTGATCGAAGACGGGTCGCCGCTGCAATTAGGTGCATCCGGTACGCTCGAAGGCAAAACCTTCACCATCATCGGCCGTATTCAGTATAACTTCGGCCTCGGGTTTTGGAATGAATGGTATATTAACATGGCCGAAGACGCGGGCGGGCCAGCCTGGTTGGGTGAAGCCAATGGCATATATTTTTATACGCGTCTCAAAAAAGACGCGCGTCTTAGCGACGCTCTCGAATTCGACAAGCTCTATGCCGGGGGCATTGTCTCGATCGACGGAAAAGAATTCTATGTGAAGGACATCCAAACCAGCAAAGTCGTTTCGGGCGAAGGGGAGTTGCCCTTTCCCTTCGAATCGGAATACGAAGCGCCCGTGGTCGATCTCGTGCGGCAAGATGGCACCCTTGCGACGCTCGATTTCAGCGAAGAGAAGCCGCTGGTTTTCATCGGTAAAGCGGTGAAATATAAAGACCTGCATATGCAGCGCGTGCGCGGCGTGTATGGTTTTAAGGCCGCCGACGCCGAGGCGCAGGGAGCCGTCGCATGAGCGATAATAGCGGGCAGCCAACGGGCGGGCGCTTTCGCGCCGATCTACCGCCACAAGAATCGGCACCGGTTACGGCAAAGGGGTTCAAATGCCCGAACTGCGGCGGGCCGGTAAAACTCGAATTGCCCGGTAAGTCACAGACGGTGCGCTGCCCGTATTGCAGCTCGATTCTCGAACCCGGGCATGATGTTCTCGTTCTCAGAAAAAAATACAACGAAAAGTTCAGCCACACCATGTGGATTCCCCTCGGCGCCGAAGGCATACTCGAGGGCATAAAATTTAAATGTGTCGGTATGGTGGTGCGCGGTGACGACGACGGCGGCGAGTGGTGCGAGTACCTGCTGTTCAACCCGTACCACGGGTACCGGTATCTTGTCGAAAGTTCGGGACACTGGACACTCATGGAGCAAAACCCCGGGCTCGCTTTTGACGGGAGCGGCAGGCCCGGCTGGTATGGCCCGACGGGCAAAGTTCAGATTGCTGGCAAGAAGCTGAAGTATTTCACGCATTACCGCGCTACGGTGAAGAGCATCATCGGCGAGTTTCCGTGGCAGGCAAGCATCGGCGAGATCAACGACGTTACCGAGTATATCAATCCCCCCTATGCCGCTTCTTGTGAAACCGTTGCGCAGTATTTCGACAAAAACGGGAAAAAGGTCGATCTCGAAAAGCTGCTGAGCAAACACAAGGCGAAAGTACAACAGGCAGAAGATACAGACGACGACGAAGAACTCGAAGACGACGACATCGACGATGTCTCGGACGTCATTGCAAAACACCAGCTCACTAAACGCATCACCGAGAGTAACTGGTCGACCGGGGTCTACAAATACCCCGAAGAGATTCAGGCGGCCTTTAAGCTTGAGGCAATGCCCAACCGCGTGGGGCTGGGTATGTGCGAGCCCAACCCCGCTAAGACGCGATACCTGTTTTCGCTCGCCTGGACAGCGCTGTTGTTTGTGGTCACGACCGCGACGTGTAGTGTTGTTTCGGGTCGCGCCGAGCATAAGACGGTGCTGGCGAAGGAAATTAAGCTAAATACAGCGGATTTCGAACTGAAAAAAGAAGGCGAAACCGATTATCTCGAGTTTAACTTTGAGCCGGGCAGCATTGAACTCAATAAAGAAACAAATGTGGAGTTTGATTTCACGGCAAATCTGAATCAACAGTGGATGAGCCTCAATGTCTTTATGATCGACGAGACGACGGGCCAGGGCTTCATCTACGATACCGAGATGTCGCACTATTGGGGGGGCAGCGGCGACGACGCGTGGTCTGAGGGCAGCGATGCCGCCGATTTCACGACGCAGAAGATGCCGGCCGGAAATTATTACGTTTTTGTCGCAGGCGCCACGAATATCGGGGTGGAATCCTTCAAACGTTACCTTGCCCAGTACGGCACGCGTCAGGCAGCCCCTGTCTTGCCTCCCACGGCCCCGATAAATCAGGAAAAAACTCCCGAAAAGAAAAAACAGCGGCAAGGCAAAGCCGTCGCAGAAAAAAAAGCCGCTGCGGCTGAAGCAAACCCCGCACCCGCTGCCACGAACGAAAAGCGGGGCAAACTTCTGCCAGAAGATTTTCCTTATAAAGCATCGGCTCCGCAGTTTAACCTGCGCATGAAAGCCGTGCGCGGTGTCGTATCGGCGGCTATGGCATGGGTTCTGATTTTAACCCTGTTCGGCTTCAATATCTACTATTATATCCGTTATCGCAGTAAAGAGGCGGAACGATGAGCGGTGGCAGATGAAACACATACGTAAGATGTATATCTATATTCCGCTGACGCTGGTGCTGCTCATTTTTACGTTGGTCGCGCTTATCACGCAATCGGGCGGTAAAGAGCCGATCACGGCGCAAAACCTGAGTGTGAAGAACATCCGCGCGAACCCGACTTCGTTTCGTTCAGTTTATATGCCACGCATTCTGTCGGGCGGTGGTAAATAATGTCTACTCGTCTAATCTCATTAAAAAGGGGACGGCATGCAGGGCATCCATGCCCATCGTCCCCGGAAAACATCGTCTTTCTTTGGAGGTATTTATGAAAAAACTGTTGTTCTATCTGTTGCTTGCGGGGGCGGCATTCGCAAATGCGGATGCACCGCGCATCAAAGCTCCGTTACTCGACCTGGAGCATGTGCTTGCCGTTCTGGTCTATTCGGTCATGGGCATTGTCATCATGGTGCTGGCATTCGTCATCATCGACTGGATTCACCCGCGCGATATCTGGGGCGAGATCGCCGATAAGCAGAATACCGCGATGGCTATCATGTTCGGCTGTATGATGGTCGGCATCGCGATCATTGTCGCTGCATCGGTGATCGGCTGATTTCGGGCCCCGCGCCATGCGTAAATGGATATGGCGCGCCGTACTGGCGCTGCTGCTCCTGCTCGTTATCGGCGTCGCGGGTCTAGTCGTCTTTATTCGTAAGAACTATTCTCCTGAAAAAGTAAAAGCAGAGCTCGAAAGCACGCTGATGCACAAGACCGGTCTCGCCGTGACGATCGGTCAGCTCGAGTTCACTTGGGCCGGCGACATCAGGTTGCGCCAAATCTGTATTCGTAATCCGGCGATGCGCTCAGAGCGTTGCCTGGTTTTTGCAAACATCACTTCTCTCGACCTGAGAATTTTACCGCTCTTAAAAAAACGCATCGAGATCCGTGCGGCGCATCTCGAAGATATGGCGGTAAATCTCTTTACCGAAGAAAAGCCGGCTGAAGCACGTAAGCGCGAGATACTGAAAAGCTGGGATATCCCACTCAAAGAGCCGGCGGCGGGGGTAGGGGGCGGTGCGGAGCTGAAACTCGACGCGCTGAAAATTTCGAATGGGATCATTTTACACGAAGCGCGCGCCTTGCCGTTGCCGATGGGGAAGACGAAATTCAAACTGGTATTCAGCGAAGGATTGGAGAAAACCGTCAAACTCGAAGCGGAATATCCGGATGGCGGTATGACGTCTTTAAATCTCAAGGTGCATGCGGAAAATATGCTCACCAGCGTAAAATCGCTGCTGCGCGAGGGCAAAGCGGCAGAAAGCGATAAAATCGCCGGTGAACTCGTCTGCAAAACGTGCAATGGCAGTGCTCTTGACCCCCGCCTTGCGACGGTTTCGGGCAATTTCGAACTTGCGGGTGCGCAGAATCGCATCCAGATCGCCGCGAACCGTGCCGAGATTGGTGTCCAGGGCCCGCTCATTGCCGTTTTTACCTATTCGGGTAAATTGACGCTGCTGTTGCCAGCGCTCGCGGTAGAAGCGGGCAGTGGCAGCCTTTCGGCGGCGGGCATTAGCCTGGTCTATTCGAACATGTCTCTGACACAGACCATGGGACTCAAAGCCGATTTCGATGCGACGCTCGATTTCGGGTCTTTCCGCGGGATGCCCGGATTGCCACCGCACCTCAAGGGTGTCGCCACCGCGCACGGGCAATTCGAAAAAGGCATCGCCGCGGGGCAGGCACGCGTGCGTAATTTTGAATTACCTTTAAGCGCAGGCCTTTCACTCGCCTCCCCGGATTTTTCTGCGGGGTTCATCAATTCGACGCTGACTCTGGTTAACCAGGGCTTTACGCTAAACAAAAACGCTTTTTCGGCGACGGGCAAAGTTGCGGGGAACGAGGTGAACCTCAAGGTCAGTGCACCTGTGCTCACCTATGAGAAATGGCGGGTAGATAGTTTTACGGGTGACGTGCGTAAGAGCGGTGCTATCTTGCAGGTCAATAATGCGACGATGGTTTTTGCGCGTGGCCGCCTGACGGCAAATTATTCACGCCAGCTTGCCACGCACGCGCAGTCGTTGCGTCTTAGCGCTGCAGGCCTCAAAGCGCAGGAACTCAGCCCGTTGTTCGGGTTTAAAACGACAGTTTTTGGCGATGTTTCGGCCGACGTGAATGTGAGTTTTGCGGGGGATTCGGCAGCCGAGATGATGAAGCGTCTCAGCGGCACAGCTGCGCTACGCCTGGGCCGTGGCAAGATAAAGGACAC
>JAFLED010000128.1 GCA_017302045.1 Spirochaetota bacterium | reverse complement strand
GATGCCGAAACGCCCGGTGCGGCCTATATCCGTAGTTTTGACAGCGCCGAAACGCTCGCCGAGTTTATTACCTGCATCGAGATGCTGACCGAAGCGCCGGCGCAGCTCAAAATACAACCCGGTGCACGGGCGGTACAGGCCTGGGGCACCCTGCTCGCTCGCTTTCAGGTCGAACCTTTGCCCGAAACTACAACCATCGCCGAACAGCTTGCAGATATCGCGATTCTTATTCCAGAGCATGAGATTTCAGCGGCACAGATCGCCCGCATGGTGGCGCGTAACACTGCGGGAAAGAGTCTTGCCCAAAGTGCACAAAAACAGGGTATCTGCGCTTCTCCGCTGAGCGCACCCGCGCCGTTTAGACGCTTTGTTACGTTGTGGGATATGTGCGAAGACCTCGACAAAATCCCGGATCACGAAGACAGACTGTTAACCGAATACCGCACCTCACCCACACGGCTCATGACTGCCGACCAGGTGGCTATCCACCTGGTGCAGGCAGCGCTTTCGGGTACCGAAACTCTGCAAATCTGCTACGCAAATTTTGATCCCCAAACCGGTGCTGAAAAATACCGCAGCGTCGAAATCGAACGCTTTAAGGCTTCGCTTGCCGCGGCGAATATCGGGTTCAGCGACCGCAACAATTTTGCACACACGATTTTCGACCCGGTCTCGCCTGCGCCCGCGCTCGCAGCGAATGCCGAGGTCAGGGTTTTGCATCTCGCGCACACAAAGAACGAGGGTGACAACACTCTGGCACAGCTTCTCGTACCTGACCCTGGTACCGAAATATCTGCCGATATCATCTCGCTGAAAAATCTCGTCGCATACGTGCGCCAACCCTTTCATTTTTTTTACAAGCGCCTCGCGACCGAACCCGATGATCCCGCGGCGTTCCGTTTTGCCGAACCGAAACTCGCCGAGAGCAAGACTTCTGAATTCCGTTTCATAGACCATTACCTCAGAAACGCATACCTCGAACCGACGGGCGCCGAAGTTCCGCGTCCACTGGCACTGCTTGCCGCTGAAGAGAACCGCGCGGTTGCCGAACCCGAGGGTTTTGATTTTATGAAAAGATTGTTGTCTGCGGGAGATAACGAACAGCAACTCTATGATCTTGCTGTCACAGCGCAGAAGCAAAATCGTGTGATCGAATATATTCTCGATCCGCGCGTTGAAAAACCTTTTACCGTGCGCGAGGCCGAACGCCTGACGCGGTATTATCTGCCTGCACCAGCCATTGCCGGCATCAGAATCACGGGTACTTCAGATAAATTTCTTACGCAGCCAGGGGAAAACATGCTGCATTTTTTTGGCTCCTCAAAAAAAGACGACCGGACGAAAGAACTGATTTTAACCTACGTGCAACTTTGTGTTCTTTTGTATGCAACGCGCGAATACCCCGCACTTGCGCCCACCGGTATCGCCGTCGAATTCTTTAAAATTACCCGCGATGAGAAGGATGGCCTGCTTGCGCTGCACATGGAACACGCGAACAAATCCATGCTGACGGCGGAAAAGATTGTAACACCCGAAGATTACCTGCTGCGTATCGTTTCGGCGATCATCGGCCGTCAGGCACCATACTTCGATCTCACGCTGCTGGGAACAAACAATCTCGGCGGTTTCGCCGCTAAACCAGCCGAAGAGATTCTCGCTAAACTCGAGAGCGAACGCGAAAAAGCCGAAACTCCGGAGTTCGTTGCAGAATTCTTTGGCGTAAAAACAGACGGGCAAAGCGCTGCGTTCTTCGACAGCTTCATTCGCCCGATCGCCGCCGCAGACTCCGGCAAAACAGGTAAGAAAAAATGACTCCCGAACAGGAACAGGCGCACATCACCCGCCTCGTTGCCGAGAACCGGCATATCTTCATCGAAGCTTCGGCGGGCTCGGGAAAAACAACGCGGCTGACGGCGCTCATCGCCGAAATCATCAGCCAGGGTAAGGCAAAGATCTCCGAAATTCTATGCGTCACCTTCACCGAGAAAGCCGCCTCAGAACTGAAGGCGCGTATCTTTAGCCGGCTCGCGGCTGATAAAAACGAGTACGCAGCAAATGCGCTCCGCGATTTTTCAACGAATGCGATTGGCACGATCCACGGCTTTTGCCGCGCGGCTTTAAACGATGACCCGACGCGCCCGGGACAAGACAGCGTTGAAGCGAATGCCGACGAAACCGAACTCTTTGACGAAGCAAGAGAATTTGTCTACCGAAACGACTGGCTCAAAGTCGATGCCGATGCGCTCGCAGCATATCTGCGCGAACTCGATTTCGGCAGACGTAACTTCATGGCCCGCGAACGTGAACTCGATCTCGAACTCAGGCGCAAATGTCTCTATCTGTTCGGTGCGCCCGAAACGCAGATGATCCCCGATATCAGAGAATTGACCGACATCCGCAGCGCCAACGACTTTAAGGCGTGGACGATGACGAGAATCACGGCGAAGATGCGCGAGCTGGCCGATGAAAAAGGCCTCTTGACTTTTGCGGGCATGATCTCAGGCACCGCCGACGCAATTTGCGATAATGATTTCGCGCAGAAACTGCGCGTACGCTTTCGGTATGCGCTGATCGACGAATTTCAGGACACCGACGCGCTGCAATGGAACATCTTCAGGACTCTGTTTCTGAACACCCGAAACAGGCTGATTGTCGTCGGCGACCCTAAACAGGCAATCTACAAATTCCGCGGCGCGGACGTGTTCGTGTACATCGGCGCGCGCGACGAGATGCTGGCCGCGGGCGCGTTCGCCGATCAGTTGCCGCGCAACCACCGCAGCACCCCCGAAATTCTCAGCGTTCTCGATTCTGTTTTCACCACACCTGAAGTCACCGCAGTCTGGCAAAACGCGCAAATCACGTATACTCCCCCGGAGCATGCGCGCGCGTCAGATACCGAAAGCGGTGTCGAACTCTATCTGCGGAAAAAATATTCCACGAAATCTGTAGAAGATTTTGCGCGCCTCGCGGCGGATCGTATCTGTAACGTCAGACGCCGACACCCGGATTGGTCGATTGCGGTCATCGCCTTCAAACACCGCGCGCTTGAAACCTGCGCCAAAATTTTCCGCGAAGCGGGTCTCGAATTTGCCTACTACCGGCAAAAACCCGACTTTAAACGCGTTGAATTTATACACCTGAAAGTTTTTCTGCAATCTTTCTCATTACCCGAAGACGAGGGTTTTGCCCTCGCCTCGACAACGCTGTTTCTCAAGGCCGAGGGTGATCCGGCCGAATATTACCGCCGTCTCTATGAGCAGATCAGCAACGGCAGAATACTGAGCTTCTTGCAGAATCTCGCGCAGAACCTGAATATTATTCACCTGCTACTCGCTTACGAAAATGACCGCACCATCTTTCATGGCTGGCGCGTGCTGATGCAGAAATTACTCGCGCTCTGCGGCGAGAGTATCTTCGATCTAGAATCGCTGCGCGCGGTGCTTTATCGTATGGAGCACGAAGATACCGATGACGAACACGGCGGCGACATGCTGCGCGCTCCGGGGGCCGTGACACTTATTACCGTTGCGAGCGCAAAGGGACTCGACTGGAATGCGGTTTTTCTCGCCGACGGCTATTCCGATACGCGCTGGCAGGAATTGGCTTTTTTTCACAATGCCCGGGGAAATGCAGTCGTTCCCGCGGACGCAGATATTTTCGACCAGCAAGCAGATAAGCTGATGTCAGTCGCCGACGAAGCGCGCATCACACAGCTGAATACGCTTTATGTAGCGCTGACCCGCGCAAAGCAGCAATTCATCACTTTTATTACTCCACCGTGGCGCGCCAGCGAAGCAGGCCCCGCCAGCTATTTTCTCATGCCGTGGGCAGAAAGCGGCGCAGCCACGGTCACCGATTTCGATGCAGCGATGGAGCGACTTGAAAGCACCAGGCCCGCCGAGCCCCAAAACGCGCCGCCCGCCGAAATCGAACATGGTACGATTCCGTTACGCATTCGCGAGCGCACTTCTTTCAGCCGCCTCGTAAAAGCGGAGTTCAGCGATACGAACTTTATCGAAGACATTCTGCCGCGAGGCAGCGGTATCGGCGAAATTCTGCACGGTATTCTCGAAGACTTCGACTTCAGCGATTTCCGGAACGCGCACCAGACTGCCGACGCCGACTTTATGAAAAGCCTTACGGCGCAGCTGGGGAACATAAGGCGCGACGGCGAGGATATTACGCTGCGTGTTGCCGAGCGTATCTGGAATATCGTGGAGAACTGCGCTTTGGCCAAATTACCTCTCGCAACGGGAAGAGAAATCAGCCTTGCGGAACTACCCGCAGAAAATCTCTGGCGTGAAATGCCGTTCTGGAGTTCAGCCACGACACACCGCGTACTGCGCGAAAAGAAAATCACCGAGACCAAAGAGTCGATGCATGGCTTTATGGATCTTGTTTTCACCGCCGACGAAAAAGATTATTACATTCTCGACTATAAAAGCAACTCGCTGAGCAGCATCACCCCCGGCAACATCGACGAGTATACGCGGGAACACTATGGTCTGCAGGCCGAAATCTATGCCGAAGCGCTCGCCGCGTATCTCGACGCAAACTACCCCGGCGAAGGGCGTCGTGTAGCGGGCTGTTACTTTCTTTTTCTGCGTTATCTAAAAGCCGGCACCAACGAGGGTGTACATTTTATGGCAGGCACGAATGGCTGATACTGTAAATCCGTGGCTGCCTCTGGCGGAGGACGACACAATCTGGCCGGCAGCGAACAAGGCGCAGCGCGAAGAGTGGCTGCGCGTTTTCGCGGCGGGCGCCGTGGCAATACCCCACACAGCCGAAGCCGAGAGCGCAGCGCTTCGGCAACGGACTTTGGCGGGCAGAAACTATCTCGTGCCGCACCGGCATCTGCCCTGGTTGGATTTTCTGCTCCGGAAAGAACCGGGCAGCCGCGGTGCAACCCAGGACGAAGCGCTGGAAATACTCAGGCAGGGGCAACACCTGCTCTTAACCGGCGGCCCGGGCACCGGCAAGAGCCATACTATCTCGGCTTTCGTGCGCGACCTGAAGCCCATAAACGCAAGGCCACCACGCGTGGCGATCGCGGCGCCCACCGGCAAAGCCGCGGCGCGCTTCAAACATCTCGAAAGTTCAACGCATGCGCTGGTCGAAAGTTCGACGCTGCACCGGCTGTTAGGCATCAGCCGCGACGAACGCCGCCTGACCTACAACGCGCTGCATCCGCTGCCCTGCGACATACTCATCATTGACGAAATTTCGATGCTTGACCTTTTTCTCTTCAGCGCGACGCTGCGCGCTCTGCCACCCGGGGCGCAACTTTTGCTTGCAGGCGATCTCGAACAGTTGCCCGCCGTCGACGGCCTGCCGATCGACGAGGCGATCCGTTTTATTTCGGAGCGGCAAATTATGAGTCACGTACACCTGACGCAGGTACAGAGGTTCTCCGCCGAAAAGGCGCATGCTTACCGCCTGCTTGCAGCCAAAGGTTTTGCGGCGCTTGAAGAACCGGCGGTTGCCGGTGTCATCGATCGTGTGCGCATCAGCAACGCGAATGCACTGCAGGTTTACACCGATGCCTATGCAGAAGAGTATCTGAATGGCAAAGATGCGCGCATGCTGCGCGAGGCTTTTGCCCGAATCCAGGAAACTTCGGATCTCACGGCCGCGCTGGCAGAGCAAGCCTTCGGCTTTTTACGCGCGCGTGTGCTGCTCTGCGAGCGGCGCGAGGGTGTATTTGGCGCTCTCGCGATCAGCCGGCGGATTGCCACTGCGGCGTTGCGTTTCTCGCAGGGAATCGGCCGCACGCTCGAGCCGGTGATGAATACCTTCAACGATTACGATCTGCAGATCTACAACGGCGATGTTGGTTTTCTCTGGGAAACGCAGGGGCGAAGGCGCGTCGTCTTTCAAACACCCGAAGGCGGTTTCAGAATCGTCGAAGCCGATCGCCTGCGGGGTGCCGAGACGGCTTATGCGATGACAATCCACAAGAGTCAGGGTTCTGAATACGAAGATGTCTTTATTATTAACGAGAGCGGCGCGGCGGCCGATGCACGTCTGCTCTATACTGCGGTGACGCGGGCCCGAAACAAGGCCACGATACTCGAAGTGGTGAAATAAAAAAGGGAGAAGCTAAAGAGCAGCGCGCCATCGCGCATGCTTTTCAGCTCTCCCTTTTTGCAGCGTTTATTGCTTAACGCCGGTCAGCGTGATCTCGACACCATCGCGACCTTTTTTGGTCGTGTATTCGATGCGGTTCACATCGACGCCTTTTTCAATCAGCACATCCATCACACTCTTCGCATATTTTTCAGCGAGCTCTTCGTTGCGACCGCGCGCAGCGAGGCTGATCTTCACGTCTTTCTGCTGCTGCATGACGCCGAGAATCGTTGTGACTCGTTCAACCATATCGGGTGAAAGTGGTGGAATCTCTTCGACTTTCGGAGCGCGTCTGACAGCATAAAGAATCTTCAGGTCGACTGCACCCGAGAAAATTCCGCTACCGCCCTTGGGCTTGAGGCCAGCGCTCTTGAGGCGCGGAACAACTGCGCCTTGTGCAGCCATCTCGAGTTTATCGCGCTCTGCTTTGGCCAGGAGACCTTTATGAACGCTGATTTTGGAATAGTTGGTCGAAAGCACGGCATAGAAAGATGCCTTGTCGTATTCGCTGTCGCCCAGAAAGTTACGTGCTTTGTTGCAGTAGGTGCGCGCTGAATACGCCTCTTTCTGCGGCAGGTAAGTTGCGAGATCGGCGCGTGCGTCCATAGCGGCAAGCGCCTGAATCGCATCGTCGACTTCACGCCGCGCCTGGCTTTCTTTAATGACGCCCGAAAACGCCGGAGTAATCGCGGCTACCGCGATAATTGCTGTTAATAATTTCTTCATGAAATACTCCTTTATTTGAGGCCTGCAGACCGGGTTTCGCGTGCCAGTTTAGAAAGCGCGCAAAATGATTTCGACTTGATGGCAGCGGCCCATGCCGCCTCGGGCTCTTTGTCGTTTGAAAATTCTTTCGCCTTATCGAGAAACTCTTTGGCTTTACCGGTTTCGGCGCTGCCGTCTTCACCCAGCGCGTTATAAGCGGTCTGCGCGTCGGCGATCGCCGCATCGGCGTCGGCTTTTTCTACGCTCGAAGGATAGATATCCGGCGAATCGTCTGCTATCTTTGCGCTACCGCATGCGCCGCCGAATGCAACGGCGGCAATGAGCATGGCAATAACTGTGGTCTTATGTTGTCCCATGAAAAACTCCTGTTTTTTAATTTACCTTAGGTATATACCAAATGACCCTCAGTTGGGCCGTTTGGTTCGCAAAATCGTTGCGTACTAGGCTCCACGGCTGAGCAGAGATTTTGTGCGTCAAGGGAAAAGACAGGTTTTCTATCGATTTGTGAACATTTGACCACAAAGAGACCAACATGTGCACGTGGGATATCCTTTTTTCTGGACACTTTGCCTGGAATGGGTAATATAGGGTATGGAGCGGGAACTCACCGCATTTGCAGAATCTTTGCGAAACCCATTGAGGGGTGAATCGGCCGAGATAGGGGCTAGTATCGCCAATAAGGTATATAACGAGCGCAAGCTAAGCCTCGTGCCTCGCGTTGCCGCCCTGCCGGCACTCGTCGGTTGTCTCTTTCTGTCGGGCGGTATGGGTCTAATGCTGAGCTCGAATGGCAGTCTGCCGGCAGATGCGGCTGTCGAAACCGTAAGCCCTGAAAACAGCGAAATCATCTGGGAAAAACAAGTTAAACCTGCGACGGGTGATGGCTTTAATCTGACTCTCGATTTACAAGATACGCTGCGCGCCAGTCATCAGCGTAGTGGACGTATTCTGTGGGCGCAGCACATGCCCGAAATTGCCGCCACATCTGCTCCGCTGGTGTTCACCGAACACCAAAAGGTCTTTATCAGCATCGCCTCCGCGCAGGGTGCAGTTTATCTGCTGAACGGTGTAACGGGCCAGGTTCTCTGGATGCAAAATCTCAGCGACCGGGTGGATGTCTCCCCGCTGCAAATCAAAAACTCCGTCATCGCGGTTGCCTGCACCGACGGCAAAATCTATGGCATGAGTGTTGCCGACGGCCATATCGATTACATGATTCAGACCGATTCAGAGATCACCGCGCTCGAGCCCGTCGCCGACGGCCGCGGCGAACATATTTACGCGATCGCCGACAAAAAACGCGTGCTGGCGCTGAACGCCATGACGGGCGACCTGCAGTGGCGCCGCGAAACTTCGGGCGTTGCAACCAACAGCCCTATTCTCAGCGCCAACAAGATTATCACGCCCACCGTCGACGGCGGCTCTTTTAAACTCTGGGCGTTCGATATCGCGGGCAACCTCAGTTGGATGAACACCTTCAACCGCTATAATACGCTTGCTTCGACCGAAGGTTATATCGCGATCGTACAAGGGCCTGTGATTACGCTGCTCAAGGCCGAGACCGGCGAGGCAATTCATTACTGGCAACTCGGCAAAACCCCTGCGGACATTGAACTCATGACTGAGAACGGTATGCTGATCGTGAGAACCGACCAGGGTAATTTAACCTCGGCCTTGAACTAACAGAGTGCTTCCAGAGTTCGAAATCAATTGACGCGGCGCTGCGGCTAAAGACTCACCCGTGTGGACATCCTGACGCTCGTTTATGTCGCATTGGGGTGCTACCTCGCGGGTTCGATTCCCACGGCTTACCTCGCAGGCCGCTGGCTCAAGGGTGTCGACATACGCACCGTCGGTTCGGGCAATGTCGGCGCATCGAATGCAATGCGCCTTTTGGGCAAAGGCTGGGGAATCACCGTCTTACTGCTCGATGCCCTGAAAGGTCTTATTCCGCTGCTCGTAATTCAGCATATTTGGCTCAGGGGAAATCCTTCTCTGCAGCGATATGCCATGATCGGCGCACTGTTGTGCATGATTGGGCATATCTTTCCCGTTTGGTTGTCTTTCAGGGGTGGCAAGGGTGTTGCCACGGGGTTGGGTGTGATGACCGCGCTCGTGCCGGTTGCGGTCGCGGTCGCTCTGCCCTTTTTCATTCTCATCGTTGCGATCACGCGTTATATCTCGCTGGGGTCGATTATCGCGGCGCTGATTTTGCCGGTCGCCTTCTTCATCGGCCATCGGTTACCCGGCGACACCGAGCTCTTTGCCTTCATTGCTATTGCCTGTGTTTTTGTGATTTACAAGCATAAGACTAATATCAAGCGTATCTTCGCGGGTGAAGAAAACCGTTTAGGTGAAAAAGGGACTACAGGCCCTCAAACCGCAGAGACACTAAAGGAGTGACCATGAAAAAAGGGATTTTAATCATTGCATGCGCCATCGTCGGCGTTGCCTCATTATCTGCGGGGCCGATTCGCGACGATTATTTTAAGACGCGCGACGACATAGAGAAGAACAAAGACACTCCCGAAACGCGTAAAATGTTCCTGGAAACAAATATCCAGCGTTCGCTGCGCCGTTTACTGGTGCGCTACTTCGGTTACCAGAAACCCGAAAGTATCAAGGTGTCGGCTTCAAACTACGAGCAATCTGAAAAAGACAAACTGACATATTATTTTAAATTCGAAGACTATGTCGGTTTTATGACTTTCTCGAACGACCCCGAATATTATTACGCGGTACCGCGCGACGAAAAAGTCGTGCAGAAGCCGAAAGCCGGCGCCGGTAAATAACAGCGGCGTCATGGGCCTGAAAGGCGGTGGGCCCCTGAATCTCATCGGCCGCAAAACGCGGCCGATTGTCATTTTAACCGCCTTGCCCGACAAGGTGTCGGCAGAAAAAATCGCGTTTCTTCTGGTTGAAGCTCAACTCGCCGCCTGCGTCAATATCTTTACCGCAGTCGAGTCGATCTATTTCTGGGACGGCAAACTCGTCCGCGATCAGGAATGTAAAATCTTCATCAAAACTTCAAGCGGGGTGCAGAAGCAGGCCGTCGAGTTCATCAAGAAGAACCATCCGTATTCTGTACCCGAAATTACCGTGATCGGCGAAAAGGGGGATGTCTCGATGCAGCCCGATTATTGGTCGTGGGTGACGGCTTACGTCACACACCGCCGGTGATTATTCGTTAGCCTGCTCTGCCGCAGCGATTTTCAGGTTCTTCTTTTCGAGAATCTCTGTATAGCGCGCCCAGCGCTCGGCTGAACCCGCGTCGCCTTTTTCAATTTCGAAGAAACACGTCGCATGCCCCGCCGGTATCGTCGTCTTGAACATCACGTCGTAGATATCGTTGCGGCCTTTTGACCGGGCAAAATCGCGCGCGGCGTCAATCATACCCTGCACAAAGTAGCGCTGCACGCGGCAATCCATCGCCTGATACATATCCTGGTGCGGGCAATAATCGATATGAAAATCGGCCGCGGCCGGGGCGCTTGCACGCGAATCGCCCTGGCCGCCGACGCGCGGGGCTTCGAGCGAGGCATAGGCGACGCGGTTGATGACAGTCGCATAAAAACTGATCCACTCGTCGGTTGTCAGCGCGGGATCGATTTCGGTGTCTGCGAGAATCTGCGCGCCGATGTCGTGGCCGATTTTTTTCAGCGCGTCGAGTACAAGCTTTTGCCCCGCGGCGCCAAAAGTTTTTTCTGCGCTCCTCAGAATTTCGATGAGCGCCATCGCCTGCATTGTGCCCCATTGCCACAGCGTCGCCGGATCGAAATTCGTTTCCGCGATGACCTTCTTCACATTCGTCAGGCCTTGCGCATAGGGCTGGTTATACTGAAACTTTTCCCAGTTTTTTTCGGGGCGTTTCTGCCAGTGCGCGTGCGATTTGTCCAGGTGTATGTCGCGTGAAATCATTTTCATAACCAACCGGTCGCCACGCTCTCTTGCCCGTGGCCAGCTGAATTCAGGGATAGAAATTCAGCAAACCCAAGAGGTGGTGCATGATCTCAGGCGTACAACGCGTCGAATAGTGG
>JAFLED010000127.1 GCA_017302045.1 Spirochaetota bacterium | reverse complement strand
TCACGGAGTGGGCCGAATCGCAGAAGCGTTTTATTATCGACTACCGGGTTGCGGCGAAAGCCGAATTTGCCGAAAAAGACGAGCTCAATTCCGATGAAATTGATGTCATCCATCTGCAGATCGGCGACCAGACCGATCTCGTCGAGTCGAACCTGCGCGAACTCATCGATTACCTCGACCGTGTTGGCCTGCATCTCGCGAAAGTAATCCAGGAAGGCAAAACTCTCGGCGAAAAAGACGCCGCGGATCTAAAGACGGGTGGAGTATTTATTACCGAGTCGCTCGATGCTTTATCCAAGCACCTGAAACCCGAGAGCGCCGAATACATGGCGAAGGCAGTGAATGCACTGAATACAAACCCCGATTTGGTAGAAAAAATCAATGCGCTCGGCGCCGTGCAGAATCAGCTGAAACTCTGGCTGAGACAGACCGAGTTTTCGCGCGTCACACCCGCCGAGGCGATGGAGCGCGTCCGAAATTTTCGCGAACAGATTCCTGCATTGCAGGCCGATCTCGAACAGATTGCCGCGCGTTTCACGCAAGGTAAAGAACAAGAGGCGCTCGGCAAGCTGGAGATGGTTTCGCAGATACTCGTCGACGGTGTCATTCTGATGCGCATCGCCGGGGACGTCAAAAGACCCGAAACCGATAAGCTCGTTTCGTTATTGGGCGACCTGACACAGGCCGTCGATGCGCGCGATCTCGTGACAGCCGCCGATATCGCCGATTTCGACCTGCGCGACGCTTTAAAGGCGATCGCCTGAGTTTTTTTTTGAAAACGATTTGACGCCGCCGGCGATTTTACCGCCGCCTATGGCACATGCGTATCAGTATTGGTCTTTTGATTCTCACAGTCTCATTCGGGGTCTCAGCCGACGAAAAGAAAATGGCCTTTCGCCCGGGGGCGAAGCCGATGCGCAACGAGATACGCCGCTTTATCAAAGTCGGAACTCCCATTGCGGCGGCAGAAAAAATTATGACTGAAAACGGCTTCAGCTGCCGCTTGAAAAAGAACGACGATTTTCTTGCGACCGACGAAGGTTCGACGGATTCGAAATTTATCCAGCGCAAGAATTTTCTTTATTGCGAGCGTACCGAAGAAGGTTATGTGGCAATGTCGCCCTCGCGCCGCTGGAAAGCCGCACTCTTAAATGAGAACGAAAAAGTCGCGAATGTACTGGTCTCTTTCGAGACGATTCAACCTTCGAAATAGTTTTATTGTTCGCCGATGTGCGCGATTTCAAAACGGTCGACGGCGCCTTCGAAAAACAGTTCTTTGAGCGCGCGCATGCTTTCGGTCATATCTGAAACATAGAGTTCGACGCTGCCTTTTGTGCCCGAACGCAGCGCACCGCGGTCGGCGAGCAGGTTTTTGAGTTCTGCCGCCGTTTCTTCGGCGCTGTCGATAAGTTTCAAATGCGGGTATAGCCTGAGTATCGCCTGAGCAATCAGCGGGTAGTGCGTACAGCCGAGCAGCAGGTATTCGACGCCGCGCTCGACCATGGGGCCCAGGTAGTCGCGCAGAATTAAATCCGCCGCCTGGCTTTCGGCATAACCTTCTTCGATGAGCGGTACCAGCAGCGGGCAGGCACGGCTGACCAGAAACTGGTCTCCACGATGGCGTTCGAGAGCGGCATCGTAGGCGTGGCTTGCAATCGTGCTCTTCGTAGCGATGAGGCCGGCGGTCGATTTACGCGGCGCCTTTTGTGTGAGGCTGCGTACGGCGGGGTCGATGACGCCCAGAACGGGAATATCTGTCATGCCGCGCAGGGCATCCAGAGCATAAGAAGATGCGGTGTTGCAGGCGACGACGATTGCTTTGACGTCGCGTGCGATCAGAAACTCGGCAATCTCGCGCGAATAACGAATGATGGTCGCCGCCGATTTGTTGCCGTACGGCACGCGCGCTGTATCGCCGAAGTAGATCAGATTTTCTGAAGGCAGTACCTTGTGAATTTCTTTGAGAACGGTGAGACCACCGAGACCGGAATCGAAAACGCCAACGGGCAGAGATGCACGATCTGCGTCGAGGCTCAAATCGTTTTACGCTGTTTTGTCGAGACCAAACACCGCATGCACGAGACGCAACGCGTCTTTGCCGCGGTCTTTCGCGATCACGCAGGAGATTTTGATTTCGCTCGTCGAAATCATCTCAATGTTGATGTTATTATCCGCGAGGGCCTTGAACATGCTCGCCGCGACGCCGGTATGCGATTTCATGCCGATACCGACAGCCGAAACGATGGCGATATTCTCATCGGTCGAGATCGAACCCGCACCCCATTTTTTTGTCAGGGTTTCGATGACGCTTTTGGCTTCGCCGATCGCGGCGATGGGCAGCGTGAAAGCAATTGTGTTATGGCGGTCTTTACCCGTTGACCCGGCGGGTCGGCTTGACGACTGTACGATGACGTCGATGTTGATTTTTTTATCGGCGAGTGCACCGAAAATTTCTGCGGCAATACCGGGTTTATCGGGAATGTCGGCGACGGTCATACGCGCGTCGTCTGATTTGAGGGTGACTCCGGTGACTGTGATTTTTTCCATAATCTCGTTCTCGCTGACTACTTTTGTTCCTTCGTTATGATTAAAGCTCGATTTGACGTGAATGACGACGCCATACTTCTTCGCAAACTCGACCGCGCGGCTGTGCAGAACCCCCGCGCCGAGCGAGGCGAGTTCCAGCATTTCGTCGTAGCTGATCTGGTTTAGCTTACGCGCGCCTTCTACCTTGTTGGGGTCAGTCGTATAAACGCCGTCGACGTCGGTGTAGATTTCGCATTCTTTCGCCTTGAGCGCCGCGGCCAGCGCAACCGCCGTGGTATCGGAGCCACCGCGGCCCAGCGTGGTAATATTCTGGTTTTCGTCGATGCCCTGAAAGCCGGCAACGATGCAGACCTGTTTTTTGTCGAGTTCTGCGATGAGGCGTTTGGTATCGATCGATTCGATGCGCGCATTCGAGAAATTGCCGTCGGTGACGATATTGACCTGGCCGCCGGTGAAACTGAGCGCGGGTATTTCGATATCGTGCAGCGCCATCGCTAACAGTGCGATCGATATCTGTTCACCCGTTGAGAGCAGCATATCCATCTCGCGCTTGGGCGGATTTTTTGCGATTTTGCCGGCTAGGTCGACGAGTTCGTCGGTTGTGTGCCCCATTGCCGAAACAACGACGACGAGCTGGTAGCCCTTTTCGTAGTAACTTTTAATACGTGCGGCAACGCGTTTGATACGCTCGGGATCGCCCACCGAAGTGCCGCCGAATTTCTGTACGAGAATCTTGCTCATAACACGGTTAATTGCGTCATTTTGGGCGATCGAAACAGGGCGTACAGCCGACTATGCTCAGGGTATGCCCGCCTCGCGGCAGAAAGTTTCGAATGGCAAAACCCTGATTTTTTTATCCTGGTAGTCGTCTTTGCCCAGGTGCACCTGGTAGAACAGCGGGATATCCGTACGGTCGCGAAAATATTTGATATGCGGCGATATCTTTTTTTCACCGGTTTTGCATTCGACTGCGAAGAGAGGCTTCTTGTCGCGCAAAACGACAAAGTCAATCTCCCTTAAATCGGTATCGCGAATAAAGCGGAGCTCCATCTTGTAACCTTCACTGTCTTCGAGATAATGGCAGTATTTCAAAAGATGGCCCGCGACCATATTTTCAAAGCGCGGTCCGCTCTCCTGAACCGCTGACCAGTCCCAGAGGTAGAGTTTTGTCGATTTTTTGACTGCCCTGATTTTCTTCGAACCATAGGGGAGCACCCGGTAAGAATAAAACATCAGATCGAGAATCTGCAACCAATGGGTGACCGTGTTCGGTGATACCTCGAGATCTTCTTGCAGGCTTTTGATCGATAACACAGAGCCGACACGCACGGGGAGCGCGTCGACCAAAAGCTCGATGAGAGATAATTCACGCAAATTGGTGAGGTCGCGGACGTCTTGATAGATAACGCGCTGAATACGCTCGCGTTGCCAGCGGCGGTGTTGTCTCGGGTTTTGCGCCAGAACCGGTTCGGGAAAACCGCCGAATTGCAGCAGCAGCTCAGTCGTTTTGCGGCGGTATTTTTTATCGAGCTCGGGCAACGAGAAGGGGTGTAGCCGTAACGCGTGGTACCGGCCGACGAGCGAGTCGCCGCCCTTTCTGAAATAATCGAGCCGCGCCGAACCCGTGACCAGTATTTTCAGGCGATCGCCGTATTTGTCGAAGAGCCCTTTGACGAGAGTGCGCCAGCGGATATACTTATGAATTTCATCGAATACGACCGACTTATACCGCGGATCGATCTTGTGACGTTTAATAATATCGCGGTCTTCGAGGTCGTCCCAGGTCAGGTAGATACCATCTTTGGCGGCAAAAGATTTGGCAATCGTGGTTTTGCCGACCTGCCGCGGCCCCGAAATAAATACCATCTTGCTTGTGAGGTCTTCGGCAATGACAGGAACGAGACTCCGCTCATGCATAGGCTGACAGGGTTGGTTTGTCGCCCATCGTCAAGCGTTTTAGTATTCCGCAGTTATATGAATTTTACTCATGAGTATTCCGCAGTTACATGAATTTTACTCATATTTGATTTGGATCGATTTCATCGCGGTCGCGGCCCGGGTGCGCGCTTCGGCGACGTCTTTTCCCGTCGCGAGTATAACTCCCAACCGCCGCTCGCCGTCGATTTCAGGCTTAGAGAACAGGCGGATATTCACCTGCGGGTCGGACAGCGCCGCTTCGATGCCGGTGTAGCGCAGGTCAGCGGACTTACCTTCGCCCAGAATGACATACGAAGCCGAAGCCTGTGCGGTGTCGATTTGCGGCATCGGTAAACCCAGGAAAGCACGCGCATGCAGCGCGAACTCCGAATAGTTTTGTGAAATCATCGTCACCATACCGGTGTCATGCGGCCGCGGTGATACCTCGCTGAACCAGACGGTGTCGCCCTTAACGAAGAGCTCTACACCGAAGAGACCATAGCCGCCCAGGGCTGTGGTGACGGCTTCGGCGATGCGCTTCGATTCTTTAAGCGCCGTCTCACTCATCGCATGCGGTTGCCACGATTCGTGGTAGTCGCCGTGCACCTGGCGGTGGCCGATGGGGTCGCAGAACATTGTGCCGGCAGTGTGGCGCACCGTAAGTAGAGTAATTTCATAGTCGAAATCGATAAAACCCTCCGCAATCATGCGCCCCGATTTACCGCGCCCGCCCTCGAGTGCGTAGGCGAATGCCGCCGCAATTTCGGCTTCGCTCTTCACGACGCTCTGTCCTTTGCCCGACGAACTCATGATCGGTTTCAGCACAAAGGGAAATCCTAATTTTTGCGCCGCTGTTTTGAGTTCGGCTTCTGATTCGACAAAGAAGTAGGGGGATGTCTTCAGTTTCAGTTCTTCGGCAGCGAGGCGCCGTATGCCTTCGCGGTTCATGGTGAGCTGCGCCGCGCGCGCGGTTGGCACGACGCGTATGCCCGCAGCCTCGAACTCGCTGAGAACCTCGGTCGCTATCGCTTCGATCTCAGGCACGATAAAATGCGGATTTTCTTTTTGGATGACCGCGCGCAGGGCATCGCCGTCGAGCATCGCGATCGTATGCGCGCGGTGCGCGACCTGCTGCGCGGGCGCACCGTCGTAGCGGTCGACGGCAATGACTTCGCAACCGAGGCGCATGAGTTCGATGACGACCTCGCGGCCGAGTTCACCCGAACCTAAGAGCATGACGCGCGTGGCGCCGGGTTTAGCGGGTGTTCCGATAATAAGCGACATAAGCCTGAGCGGGGTGGTGAGCGGCAGCGAAAACGCAAAATCGGGAGCAGGTCAGGGAAAGGGGGTTTTGCCATAATGGTTGACAATTCGCCGCGGCGCCGTCAGTCGTGCGCCTGTGAAAAAGTTCCAGGTTGCCCTGGTTGGTTGTGCGCTGTTTTCTCTGCTTATCGCCTGCGCCCCCAAACCTTCGGATGAAATTGTTGATTTGAGCAAGGCACGCGCCCGGCTTTCGCTCGTCGACGGTTCGCCCATTTCATCCGATGACTACGACGATGTGAATCCGATTCTGATCCGCGGGCCGAACGAGCAGTTGATTTTGGTGTTTGAATCGAATCGGCCTTGTGACGAGGGTTGCAGCGGTTACAATCTTTTTGTCGCCGAATCAGTAGAAGCCTTCGATCCCTTAGATCCGTTTTACATTCCTGCATTCACTGACCCGCAACCATTGACATTCAGTAGCACGCCGCTAAATCCTCCCGTTTCTGGTCGCTTTAATTTTCAGGCTGCGCTTCAGCAAAACAATGTCGTTTTGCTCCTCGACATTGATTCATTCGGGATTGGTATTACTTCGTTGCCTGCCCCTTACAGCTCCGGCGTATTGTCTGCCCCGCCTAGCCCGGTGATGAACACAATGCATGGCACTGACCGTCTCGTCTATGCGGATTTCCGTACCTCGCGGATGATTACTCGGGATACATTGGGTGATCTCTACATCTCGCGCTACAATGATATGACCGATCCTGGTGTCCCGGTTTACAATGATGAGCTTGCAATTACCGCCGGGGCTACAGGTGTCGTCCCCGGTATCAGCGGTTTTACAGACGCGCTGCTGTACGAGTATGACGGCTATCTGGCGTACGGGACGCATGATTTTGTCGGCGACTATATGTCCGCAGTAAACGATGCCCTGGATCGCGAAGAAATGGAGCTCAGCTATGTCTCGTCGATGAAACAATATCTGTATTTTGCGGACTTGATGGTCTTTTCAGGTGGCTTTTACGGAGATCAGCATGATCTATATGTTGTCACTAGTCATACACTCGACCAGCTTTGGTACCAAAGCGCAGAGTATGGCAACGATTTTACTTATACTGATTTGTTTAACATTTACCTGACAAACCCGGTTGTTTCAGGTAATCTGGGCGGTATCGACGGTGCGGATACTATTTGCAATACGGATTCACTGCAGCCGGATATCAACGTCTATTATAAGGCAATGCTCGTCGATACGGCTGGAAATCGCACCGCCTGCACGACACCTAACTGCGGCAGCGCAGGTTCCGATGAAAACGTCGATTGGGTATTTTCGGCCGGAGCTACTTACATTAGAACCGGTGATGGCACAAACCCGGCTTATGCTGATGGCGTCCCGATTGATACTGCTGATGCGAATAACTTATTGGGTTTTAGCTCCCCGGCCAGTATATTGCCATTAACTGCTTGGACAGGGTTCGATGCTGCCGCAGATTGGACAACAGACGCAGCGCAGACCTGCAGCGATTGGGGTAACACCGGCGGAAATGGTACCGTCGGTAACGCCAATGCGACCGGTACTGCCGGAATTTACGGTGGCTCGCCGGCGTGCACTGCGCCTACGCACAGGCTTTATTGCGTCGAGCAGCCATAGATACTCACACAGCCATCCCGGTTGACGGCCTGTCTCTAAACCGTACTCCACCCCATGGCAGACATCATTTCGACGATACTCACCGTTCTCCTCATTATCGTCTCGATTCTCATGATTATCATCATTCTTCTCCAGTCGAACCGCGCCGCCGGCGGCATGTTCAGCTCGGGGGCGCAAACCGCTTTCGGAGCAGGTTCTGCCGATGCCCTGACCAAGATCACGGGTGGTTTTGCCGCGGCCTTTCTGCTGATTTGTTTTGGCCTCGCGGCGCTGAAATCATCCACACGCACGACACAGGCGGCTGCCGAGCAGCTGAATAAAGAACTCGCCCCGGCAACGGCGCCTGCAGCTAATCCCGGCGCGGTACCCGCTACAAATGCTGCTCCCGGTGCCCCTGCGGCTGTAAATCCGGCTGCGGCGAAGCCCGCTGCCGCAACGCCTGCTGCCCCAGCAGCGGTGCAAAATGCGAAGCCTGCGACACCTGCCCCCGCTGCTCCGGCGGCTGCCCCCGCCAAACCGAAATAAGCAAAAACAAAACTAAAGAGGTTTCCCATGGATCGTAACCTTGCGCTGGAATTTGTTCGTGTAACCGAGGCTGCGGCTCTTGCTGCGGCGCGGCAGATGGGTAAGGGCGATGAAAAAATCGCCGATCAGGCTGCCGTCGATGCGATGCGCAAGTCATTCGACTCTGTGATGGTCTCGGGTAAAATCGTCATCGGCGAGGGCGAGCGCGACGAAGCACCGATGCTCTATATCGGCGAAGAGGTCGGCGCAGGTGGCACTCCCGTCGATATCGCGCTCGATCCGCTCGAAGGCACGACCATCACCGCAAAAGGCGGTTATAACGCGACGACGGTCATTGCCGTTGCGGACAAAGGCTGCTTTCTCCATGCGCCCGATACCTATATGAACAAGCTCGCGGTTGGCCCTGCTGCGAAAGGTACGCTTGATATCAATGATCCTGTGCCCCTGACGCTGAAGCGCCTTGCGCGCGCGCTCGATAAGTATATCGAAGACATCACGGTCTGTATTCTCGACCGCCCGCGTCACGATCAGCTGATCAAAGAAGTGCGCGAAGTCGGCTGCCGTATTAAACTGATCGGCGACGGCGACGTCTCCGGTGCGCTCGCGACGTGTATGGACGACTCACCGGTGGATATCCTGCTGGGGACCGGTGGCGCGCCCGAGGGTGTGCTTTCAGCAGCGGCTCTGAAGTGTATGGGCGGCGATTTTCAGGGCCAGCTGAAATTCCGTAACGACGACGAGCGCCAGCGCGCGATTAAAATGGGCATCACGAACCCCGATAAAACTTTCTCGATGGAAGAACTGGCGCAGGGCGACAACGTACTCTTTTGTGCAACCGGCGTGACCGACGGCGAAATGCTGCGCGGCGTGCGCTTCAACACCATGGGTGCGATTACCGAATCGATCGTCATGCGCGCTAAATCGCGCACCATGCGCTGGATCAAATCGCAGCACCATTTCGATTTTAAACCGAAGTATCTCTGACGGTGGCTGTGCCGGAAACTCCGGATCACAGTAACGCCCGCGAAGAATTTACAAACATACGCGTTACAGGCGCGCGTGGCAGTGGTGCGGGCCGCTGGTTTACCGGTTCTAAAGAGATTATCAACTATAAAGTCATCTCGCATTTTAAGCAGCATCTTTTTCGCGACGAGAAAGGCATCTATATCTATCAGACCTTTCGCCAGTTTTCAGAAAAGGGCTACATCACAGTAGAAGGGCCGCTGCTGGCGGTGTTTCGCATCGATCGCGAAAAGATCACTTTTGACAGCCTCGACGAGATCGCCACCGCCACTGCCGAAGTCGTCATAAATACCGGCGACGAAGCGGCGTATGTCTATTACCCGCGCCTCGGTTGCTATGCCGTCGTCGCCGCGAGCGTGAGCCCCGATTTTTCTGCTTTTCTGAAAGAAGAGGGGGATGTCTTTCTTTTCTGCGACCGGCCGCTGCGCCGCTTACACATTACAAACTGGACCCAGCCGCCCACGATCGAGATTTAGGGAAGCGGAGTTTTTTCGAAAAGAGGTTGACGGGACGCCCTTAGATTATATTGAGAATCATTCTCATTATCAAGAGGTTGTAATGGATCAGCTTAAAGCAGAAAAAATTCAGTCACAGATGGCGGCCCTGGTCGGCTCGCGTGAGTCGTTGTTATTGGCCAGTGTCGCCGCGGATGGTACTCCGCATGCGAGTTATGCACCGACGGTGCCCGGCAAGGGGGGTAAGTACTACGTTCATGTCAGCGAGCTGGCAAAGCATTTTCATAATCTGAGTACAGACGGCAGGGTTTCTGCGCTGATTATCGAGGATGAAAAAGACGCCGCGAACATCTTTGCACGCAAGCGCCTGACTCTCGAAGGTCGGGCGAGCGAGATCGATAAAGAAAGCCCGCTATGGGCCGAGGTCATGGATCGTTTTACGAAAAAATTCGGGGCTTTCTTCGAGCAATCGCTGAGGCATCTCAAAGATTTCCATACCTTCGAATTGAGTTTTGATTCAGGCACGCTGGTTCTCGGGTTTGGTTCCGCTTTTCGTCTGACGGGTGAAGAGCTCGGTCAGCTCGATTGGCTTAGGGGCGAGCACGGTACCGCGGGCACAGGGTTGGCGCACACCGGTGCGAATCATTAAACGATGGTTGCCGTCAAAGAAGAGTTAGCCGCACGGCTCGCCGAACTCAGGCAGAAAAATCCCCATGCGTATCCGCGTGACTATGCGGCATTATTGGGGACAACAGAGGCCGAACTCACACCGGTATTTTATCCTGAACGCGCTTTCGAGCTTCCCGATCTCGAAGCGACCTTCGCGGCTCTGGCGAAGCTGCCACGTGTGAAGCTCATGGCGCGGACTGCGTTTGCGGTTTTCGAACTTTTCACACGTGTCGATGATGGGCGTCAGGCGGGGGCTCTGGTCCTTAAAAGCGACAATTGTTTTGTCGCGCTGAATACCGCTGCGCTTGGCCGTGTTTATTTTCTCGCACCAGCCGCGGAGAAAGAAAAAGCCGCGTTTCTGGTCTTTGATAAGAACGGTGCGGCCGCGCTCAAAATTTATATCGAACCAGATGGGTTTGATGCCGCATTACTGAAGATGCCGGCTGCACGCGTTACGGGTGCCGATGTCGTTGCGCTGCTTGAAGGCGTGCGTGCCGGTTCAGTGCCGATGACTGTCGATACGCCGCGCCGGCTCATCGAAGCGGCGGCTGCACAAAAGCTGCCGCTGGGTTTCGAGCTTGCAACCGACGCCATCGCAGTCTATATGAAGCATACACCCGTCAAGATTGCGGATGCGCGCGGTTGGTTTAATATTCTCGACGAAAATTTTAACCTTCACCTTAAAGAAGAGGCGATTCTGAACATCGAAACCGGCGCCGCAATGCGGCTTATCGGTGAAGCCGGTGAAACAATAAAATTATGGAGCCTGACATGAAAAAAATTCTGATTCTCTTCAGCTTTGCGGCGACGGTAACAAACGCCGAACCCCAACGCCTCGTAACCGTTGGGGCCATGGCAAGCGAGCTCGTCTGCGGTC
>JAFLED010000126.1 GCA_017302045.1 Spirochaetota bacterium | reverse complement strand
GTTCATATTTTTCCGCAAGCATCGTTGCCCGTTTTACAGCTTTCGATCGACGGTGAGATCGACGCGATGAAATATCTCGAAATCGGTAAGGCGCTGCGACCGCTGCGCGAGAAGGGTATACTCATCGTCGCGAGCGGCAACATCGTGCACAATCTGCAGCTCGTCGACTGGCGGCGCCTCGACGACATCGACTTTGCTTTCGACTGGGCGCGCGAGGCCGACGCATACACGCAAAGACTCATCCGCGAAAAAAAATGGGATGACCTGACACGTTTTGATAAAATGCCGCAAAGCATGCATACCGCAATTAACAGCGCAGAACATTTTATACCGCTGCTCTATACTCTCGGTGCCGCGCACGACGACGAAGAGCCGCAATTCTTTAATGCACAGGCCGTCGGCGGGGCGCTGACAATGACTTCGGTTCGCTTTGGCTAAACTGACTTTCAAACGCCTGACCTCGCTTTCGGGGATATCCCCAACAGAATGGAACGCTCTTGTCGAAGCGGGAAATCCCTTCATGCGCTATGAATTTCTCGCCGCTCTCGAAGAGACGGGCTGCACCGGAAAACGCAGCGGCTGGCAACCGGCTTTCACCGCCGCTTTCGACGGCGACAAACTCGTCGCGGTTATACCCGCTTACCTGCGCGCCGACTCGTACGGCGAATATATTTTCGACTGGGCCTGGGCGAATGCGTACGAACAGGCCGGGCTGAGATATTATCCGAAGGTCACAGTCGCCGCGCCCTTCACGCCGGCGACGGGGCGCCGTATTCTCTCAGGCGGCGACGACACATGTGTGCGCGAATTAGTGCAGAATCTGGAAGCGGCAGTGCACACGGGCAGCTCGGGCATACATTTTCTCTGTCTGACGCGCGCCGAACAGAAGCTGCTTTCTGAACTGGGCTACCTGCCGCGCCTTACACACCAGTATCATTGGCTCAACCGCGGTTTCGAAAACTTCGACGATTATCTTTCGCGGCTGCGCGCGCACCGCCGCAAAGAAATCAGGCGCGAGCGGAAAAAATGCGCCGAGCTCGGACTCGATATTGTCACGCTCACCGGGAAAGAAATAACCGAAGAACACATGCGGGCAATGTATACATTTTATATTCAGACCTACTCGCGCAAATGGGGATCTCCCTACCTGAACCTCGAATGTTTTCTTTTACTGCGGCAACGGATGCCCGGGACGCTGGTGCTGGTACTCGCGCGTGAAGGCGGTACTTGGGTGGCCGGATCGATTGCCTTTCGCCGCGACGATAAACTCTTCGGGCGTTACTGGGGAGCAGCCGCGCATTACCCTTATCTGCATTTCGAGCTGTGTTTTTACCGCCTCATCGATTTTGCGATCCGCGAAAAGATTTCACTCTTCGAAGCCGGCGCGCAAGGCGAGCATAAGTTTCAGCGCGGTTTCACGGCGATGCCGGTCTACAGCAGCCATAAACTTTTTCATCCGCAGGGGGCCGAGGCTATCTCAGCCTTTCTCACGCGCGAACGCAAGGCGACGGCGCGCGCACTCAGGGCCTACCGCGCGACTTCACCGAACAAGGACGAGCCCGCATATTTACCCGAAGCAGAATCGGATTGACACGAGCCGCCTGAACTTTTTCACTGAAGCAGGATTTCCGACGTGAAGAAGTATATTTTTTTATGGGCGCCGCTTCTGGTCTTCGGCTGCCTCGAACCCCGCATCAGCAAGAACGCGCACCCCGAAAAAATCACGGTGCTGAAGTTGTTTTCGAATCCCGCGCCGCCGTGGGCGATGCACCACATCGACATGCCGCAGTTCACCGCCGACGAACAGCGGCGTATCACCGAATGGCTCGCCGAAGGTAAAATTGAAACTAACCCCAAAGAACAAAACCAGGATTTTCAATTTATCTCGTCGCTCGATAAATTACTGACAACGGGCGAGGTTGAAGATAAGATCGTCATCAAACGCGATCTCAAGCTCGAAAGCGCGAGCGACCTAGTGCCGACACAGTTTGAGATTTATTGGGGCAATGTCGCGCCGAAGGTCATCGACACGCTGAACCCCGAGAACAAATTTTCGGCCTGCGACGGCAGCGTCACCGCGGCTTTCGAAAATGGAAAATATTACATTCTCGACGGTCACCACCGCTGGACAACGTGTCTTTTCGTACGGCGCTTTCTGGGTAAGCCGGCCGAGTTCCACAAACTATTCGCGCCGTTTCGATACTACGAAGAGCGCAAAATCTACGAAATGCTCTCCGATCCGGCGGCGTCGAAGATCAAAGAAATTCCCGACATGAGAGTGACGGTGCTCGAGGGAAATCCGCAGGGCATTCTGCGCATCATGTACGAGCTCGCTAAACTGGGGCACGGTCATTTCAGTGTCTCGGCGATGCGCGAACCCGAATCGGGGCCGATCAGCTACCTTAAGCGTACGGTTTTTCTCGAGAACCCGCTGCTTCAATGGATCTACTTCGGCGCGCTGGTTCTTGCTTCGCTGATTTTCAGCCGTTTATTACTGGTAATCCTGCGCCTCAAAATGCGCAAAGACGAAGATTTGCAGAAGAGCGTAGCGTTCTTCGATCTCGTACTCAACACGCTCAAGAAATATATCTATTCGATCGCTTTTCTCGTCTCGGTGAAGTTCGGCCTAAAATTTCTCGCGATACCCCCGCAGATTTTCGGCATCATACAGTCGGCGCTCATGGTCGCCGTCGTCTGGCTACTCACGATCTTCGCCGCACGACTTTTCAGCAACTCGATGCTGCGCTGGCGCGAACGGTTGCGCTCTCGGCCCGACGATTCAGAAATGGCGCATCTCTTTCCGCTATTGATTCGCACCGGCAAGATCGTGATCTACTTCATGGGCTTTCTCGTGATGATGAACCGCGTCGGGTATAATATTTATTCGGCGGTCGCGGGTTTGGGCGTTGGCGGTTTTGCCCTTGCGATGGCGGGCCGCGAAGCGGTCAGCCATATCTTCGCGGGCATCTCGCTCTACATCGATAAAGTTATCAAAGAAGGCGATTACCTGCTCTTAGACGCGCCGATTAAAACCTGGGGGCGAGTGGAAAAAGTCGGTATGCGATCGACGACGATACGGACAAAATATAACAGTATTCTCGTCGTACCGAATTCGCTGCTGGCGAATGGTTATGTCAATAATGTCACCTCGGGCGGTAACAAACGGATGTTCCGTGGCCGCATCTTGCTCGGCCAGAAAACGGATTTCGCAAAAGTCGAAGCCGCGATCGCCGAAATCAAAAAGATCGTAGAGAGCTCTGGATATTCGCCCGAAGCCGATGTCCATTTCATGAAATTCGACGCCTTCGGGTTTTATATCCGGCTGCAATATTTCGTCGAACCCTATACCGAATACCACGCCACCGTGAGCCGCAATAACCTGAGAATACTTAAATACTTCGACGAAGAAAAGATAGAGCTGGCTCTCGATTTTGAAAAATTGAATCAGAAAAAATAGGCGGCTTCGCATTGCCGGGCATATCTTATGCGCATGCCTGCCCTGAAGCTGCTGTCTTCGCAATACTCCTTATCCGAGGGGGTTGCGCCGCGTGCCGATAACGACGCAGCGCTCTTAGACGCCTATTCGCATACAGTGAGTTCCGTAGCCGAGCGGGTTTCACCTTCTGTCGTTAAGATCAGTATTTTACGCAAAAACCGGCGCGACGCGGTCTTGGGCACCGGGTCAGGTTTTTTTATCAGCCCCGAGGGCTATGTGGTGACAAATGCACATGTCGTCGCAGTACAGGGAGACATCGAGGTGAGGACACTCGACGGCGGGCGTTACCTCGCCACGATCCAGGGCAACGACCCACACACAGATCTCGCGGTACTGAAGATCAACGGCTTCGACTTCAGGGCGCTCGAATTTGCGGACTCGGCGGTTTTACGCGCCGGGCAGATTGCCATCGCGCTCGGTAATCCCTATGGCTTCGACTACACTCTCACCGCCGGAGTTGTCAGCGGTACAGGACGATCGCTGCGTGCCCAGTCGGGTCGACTCATGGACGATATCATTCAGACCGACGCCGCGCTAAACCCCGGCAACAGCGGCGGGCCGCTCATCGATTCTGCGGGGCGCGTCATCGGCGTCAATTGCGCCATTATCCCTTCGGCACAGGGTATCTGTTTTGCGATTGCCGCAAACACCGCACAGTTCGTGGTCATGCACCTGATCCGCGACGGCAAGATACGCCGCGCCTACCTGGGTGTCGGCGTTTCGAACACACGATTCCCGCGCGTGGTGGCACGCACGCTCCAGATCGGTGAAACCGGTGTTATGGTAACGCATGTCGAAAGCCGTTCGCCGGCCGCTGCTGTCGGACTCAGGTACGGCGATGTGATAATCTACCTGAACGGCGAAACTGTTACCAGCATCGACGTATTACATCGTTTACTCAGCCAAAAAGCGGCCCTCGCTCAGGTGGATTTGACTGTCATTAGGGATAACCGGCGCCTGAATTTCAAAATTATGCCAACCGAATTGAAATCTTAGTCCTCATTGCGCCCGCGCTTACAGCGGGGCCACGCAGTCGCCGGACTCGCTATATGCGACCTTCTCGCCGCTGGCGAGCCCCGCGCATCGTGCACGCGGGCCTAAAGCCCGGTACGCCGCCTTTTTCAGTTTACATCCCTCCCTTTATCTCTACAAACGCCCATGCTTTCTGAACAGATGCAGCAGGTGTTGCACACGTACAATGAAGGGCTCGCGCTCTACAAGAAACGCGAGTTTAAAATGGCCGCCGAAATCTTTAAAAAGGCGCTTACCATCAAAAAAGACGACGGCCCGTCGCAGGTCTATCTCGACCGCTGCCTGCATTTTATCGAAGAGCCGCCCCCACCCGATTGGGATGGCGTGTATGTAATGAAGACGAAATAACATGGCATCCAAAGAACCCAGGCGCCGCGGCGACGCCACAACATTCGCGCATGGCTCAAGCTTCAAAGGCATTCTGCAGTTTGCAAAACCGCTGCGCATTCTCGGCAACTACGAAGGCGAGATCAAGGGCGGCGAGTTACTCGAAGTCGGTCCCGAAGCGAAAGTCACCGCGCACATCGAAGCGGCGTATGTCGTCGTCTATGGCCAGGTGACGGGTAACGTCGTTGCCACCGAAAAGGTCGAGCTCAAGCAGGGCGCGAAGCTTATCGGTAATATCCGCGCGCCGAAACTCGAAATCGACGACGGTGTGATATTCGAAGGCCAATGCGAAATGCAAGTTCAACTCGGCAAAGCGAGTTGAACTTGGCGCACCTGAAAAATTATGCGCTCTTCTGGAAAACTGAAAGCAGCGGAGCGCTTTAGCAGGAAATCGCCTAGGGCGATTTCCGCGAACCGTCTTCGGTTCTCCACTTTGGAGGCTTTCAGTTTTCCCGCATAATTTTCAGGTCGCCGAACATATAAATTCTATGCAACAGATTACTCTTACCGCGAATGGTCTTTCTCACCCCTGCCTGAAACAGGGCGAAGGCAAGCGCCTTGCCCTGCTACTCCACGGTTTTCCCGACACACCGCATACCTGGCGGCGGCTGATGCCCCGGCTCGCGGCTGCAGGTTACACCTGCATTGCACCGTACATGCGCGGCTATACACAAATGAATACCCCGCGCTCGCTGCAAGAAAATCCGTTAGCGACGGTACAGGTTGCCGATCTGGCAGCCGATGCGGCAGCACTCGTTGAGGCCGCCGGGTTCAAAGATGCACTGCTCGTCGGCCATGACTGGGGTGCAATCACCGCCTACGCCGCGGCGAATCTCGCGCCAGCGAAATTCACCGGCCTTGTGACACTGAGCGTGCCGCACTTAAAAGTTTTTTTATCGAACTTGTGGAAAAACCCCGCCCAGGTTCTGCAAAGCTGGTACATTCTGTTTTTTCAGCTGCGCTTCGGTATTCCCGAAGCGCGCGTTGCGCGCGACAACTTCGCCTTCATCGCAGAACTATGGGCAAAATGGTCGCCGGGCGCAGCGCTCGATGCCGATGCCTTGACGGCGGTGAAGAATGCATTCAGCGACGAACAAATACTCAAGAACGCCCTCGCCTATTACCGCGGGTTGTTGAGCCCGTTTGTCAGCGAGCTCGCGCAGTATAACCGCAGCCGAGAGCTTTCGTTTGCGCCGGTTGCCATCCCCACACTGACACTCACAGGTTCTGCCGACGGCTGCATACTTCCGGAGATGTTCGAGGGTATGCACACTGAGATCGCGAATGAATTCACGCTGCGTATTCTGCCGCAAGTGGGGCATTTTCTGACAATGGAAAGCGATGAACGGATTGCACAGGAAATTTTTAAATTCACCGAGGCCGAAGACAGGCGTAAAACCGGTTAAGGGAAACAGATGACAGACATCGCAGGTAAAGTAATCATCGTGAGCGGCGCAGCCGGCGGCATCGGGCAAGAACTCGTCGCCGCATTGACGACCGCCGGCGCGGTGGTTGTGGCAACCGACGTCGATGAGGTCGCCCTGCGCAAATTGGCAACGAGCACGCGCGTTCAAACGCTGAAGCTCGATGTGCGCAGCACAGAAGAATGGGAAAAAGTTTTCTCTCTCGCACAGGCGCTCGGTCCTGTTTTCGCACTTATCAACGCAGTCGGGGTTCTCAAGCCCGGTTATATCGACAAGATTACGGCCAAAGATGTGGATTTTCACATTGACATCAACGTCAAGGGCGTCATGCTCGGCTCGGCGATTGCCGCGCGCGAGTTCAAGAAAACGGCAGTCGGTACTGAAGGCAGCCCGGCGAGCTGCGCGGGACATATTATCAATATCGCATCGCTTGCGGGCGTTGCGCCGATACCGGGCATTGGGCTTTACAGCGCTTCGAAATTCGCGGTGCGCGGCTTTACGCTCGCGCTGGCGGGCGAACTTAAAGACTATGGTGTCTGTGTGACCGTGGTATGCCCCGATGCCGTAAAAACGCCGATGCTCGATTTGCAGAAAGATTACCCCGAAGCCGCGCTGACATTTTCGGGCAGCGCGCCTTTAACCGCAAAAGATATCGCCGACGCGATTATGGGCGTGCTCGGCAAGAACGAGGCGGAGATCACGCTGCCGTTCTGGCGCGGGCTCTTCGCAAAAACGGCAAGCGCGTTACCGGGCCTCGCGCCAGCGCTCATCGATACGCTGCGCAAAGCCGGGCTTGAAAACCAGTCAAAATACGAAAAAGGTTAGGGAGAATTTTCATGCGCTCGATTATTTTTACGCTCTGTATTCTAACATTGTTCACCTTCTGCGGTTCTTCGCAGAAAAAGACTTTTGCGACGCCGGGAGACGAGCTTGTCGATGCGTCCGAAAACGGCAATGAAAAGCGCGTTGCTGCTTTGGCCGCACAGGGGATCAACATCAACCTGCGGAGCGAGACAGGCTACACCGCGCTCATGGCGGCTTCTGAAAGAGGTCAGCTGCAAGTGGTCAACACGCTACTCGCGTCAAAGGCCGATGTGCATGGCCTCAATCGTTTTGGCTGGAACGCGCTGATGCTGGCTTGCGTCGGTGGCCACACCGACGTCGCGCGTACACTGGTCGCCGCAGGTGCCCGCGTCAACTACCGCTCGCGTAACGGGGAAACGGCCCTGATGCTCGCGCAGCGCGGCGGCCATGCCGAACTCGTCGACCTGCTGAAAAAAGCCGGCGCACAGTAGGCTGAAATTTTATTGCAAAAGCGCGGTCGCGCTGCAGCAATCTGGGCCGCAGGCTTTCCCAGCTCGATATGAAACTGGCCGAAAACTGATTTTTCCAGTATCTTATTTCTGTCCATGCAGAAAGATATTCGCGCCGGGTTTCCATTTTTTCCGGCGAACCCGGGCATTGTCTATCTCGACTCGGCGGCGACCTCGCTGAAACCGCAGGGTGTTATCGACGCATTGACCAAGTATAATGCACGCGAGTCGGTCAATATACACCGCGGCGTTTACCGGCTTTCGCAGCGTGCGACAGACACAGTCGAGACCGTCCGGAAAAAAGCCGCGGAGTTTGTTTCAGATGCAGCCGAATCAACGGCGGTCTTCACCAAAGGCACGACAGACAGCTTCAACCTGCTGGCGCACACACTGACTTCGGCGAAATCCGATATTAAAGATTTTTTTCCCGCGTATACTTCTGCCAAGCCCGCCGCAATTCTGTTGAGCGACAGCGAGCACCACGCGAACATAGTTCCATGGCAGATTTTCGCGGCAGAGCGCGGCTACAAAATTTTCTTTATTCCGGTAGATGGCGATGGTAACTTTGCGCCCCCGGAGAACTTCCTTGAGGACATCTCTGCCTCGCATACGGTAAGAATAATCTCACTCAGCCTGCAATCCAATGTCACGGGCATTATACATGACCTCGCCCCCTACCGCACATTCGCCGCAGAAACGGGCGCCGTCTTTATTATCGATGCCGCTCAGGCGGTGATCCACGCGCCCGAGACTATTAAGGCACTGAATCCGGACTTTGTCTGCTATTCGGCGCATAAACTGTTTGGCGCCACCGGCGTCGGAGTGCTCGTCGGCCGCAAGCCAGTGCTCGATAATTGCGACGTCTATCAGGGCGGCGGCGGCATGATCGCGCTCGTCGAGCGCGAAAAATCTACCTATCTCGAGGCGCCCGCGAAATTCGAAGCCGGTACGCAGGCCGTCGGCGAAATCTACGCTTTCGGCGCAGCGCTCGATTTTGCGGGCGAGAACCAGAGTGCAATCCACTCGACCGACAACGACCTCAGGCACTATGCCGATGAAAGGCTTCAGGCCGCGGGTATACGCGTTTTCGGCCTTTCTGCCAAAAGCCGCTCGCCGATCTATTCGTTTGAAATACCCGGCGTGCATGCGCACGACACGGGGACCCTGCTCGACGAGCAGGATATCTGCGTCCGGGCGGGGCACCACTGCTGCCAGTTGCTGATGCGCTCCCTCGGGGTACCCGCTACAGCGCGGGCTTCTTTTCTGTTCTATAATACCCGTGACGATGTTGACAGGCTCATTGACGGAATCGGTTATGTAAAAAAAATTTTCCGCAAATGAGTCATGCCTGCTCCCGCACTATTCGCCTTTAAATCGCACGAACGCCGCGCCTTCGTTATCTCTGTCGCGGCGCATGCCGTGCTTTTTCTGCTGCTGATTCTTTTCGCAGGCAAAAACCTGAGCAATACTCTCGAAATAAAACTCGTCATCGAACGCAACGAAGCTCCAACGCGCCTCGAAGAGATTGAAGAAGAGACAGAGATAGAAAGTCCGCGCAAAAGCCGCCGGCAGAATCAGCGGAAATCCGCCGCAGCGAAACCCACGCGTTCAGAAAAAAGCAGCAAAACGAATTCAAATGCGCCGGCAACACCGGCCGATCCGTGGAGCGACTACGAGCGCAAAATGCACGCGCGCAATAATAACGAGAACAGTTCCACCCGGCCTAAATCGACGAATACCTCATGGGGCAGCGAAAAGACAGGGCGCATGCAGAAGCACGGCGAGAATGAAAGCGTCGTTGTACCGAAAGGCTCAACCGGCACGAGCACGCGCTGGAAAAAAGGCGCGGCGCGGCGGCTCGTGAGTTTGCCGACGATCGACTACCCCGAAAGTGTGCGTAAAAAATCGGGACAAGGCCGCGTAGAACTTTTGATCGAAGTCGGCCCGGACGGCCGCGTCGAAGAAATCGAGGTCTTAAAATCTTCGGGGTATGCTAAGCTCGACATCAACGCGAAAAACGCCTACCGCAACGCTGTGTTTTCGCCATCGCCTTCGGGAGAAAGCGCGACCGGTGTCGTCGTCGTTACGTTCCGCATGAGGGACAACTGATGAACGCCGTGAGGTTGCGCAATGTTTCGCTCACCATCGGCGAGAAGAAGATTCTTGAAGATATCAGCCTCGATATGCAACCGGGCGAAACTCTGGTCATCATGGGGAAAAATGGTTCGGGCAAAACGATGCTGCTCAAAACTCTCGTCGGCCTCTTTCGACCGCAGCGGGGCACCGCGGAAATTCTTGGCAACAATGTCCACAAACTAAAGCACCGCGAACTCGACGAGCTGCGGCAGAAGATTGGTTATGTTTTTCAAAAGTCGGGGCTTTTCGACTCCCTGCATGTATGGGAAAATGTCGTTTTTGCGCTACGGCGTTTTAAATCGCTGAACGCCGATGAACTGCGGCAAAAAGCAACCGAATGCCTCAACCGCGCCGGGCTCAAAGACGTCGAAAACAAATTCCCCTCAGAACTATCGGGCGGCATGCAAAAACGCGCCGGCATCGCTCGTGCGATTGCGATGGATCCGCAGATTCTGCTCTTCGACGACCCCACTGCCGGGCTCGACCCCGTGCTGACCGATGCGATCGCCGAGCTCATCAAGGGCATCAAACGTAACCTCGGCAGCACTGCAATCGTTGTCGCGCATGATTTTAATCTTGCCTATAAACTCGCCGACCGTATCGGCCTGATGGTCGGCGGCAAACTGCATGGTGTGCTCACGCGCGATGAGTTTCGCACCACGACCGAGCCCTACTTCGAACAATTTCGGGAAGGTAAATTGACGGGGCCGATTCCGGTCATAGAGTAGATAAGATGGCAGCTAAAGGTGGTATTGTTGCGGCATTTGTGAATCCCACGACCGATGGGCGCGTCGAATATTTTGACAAGGCATACCTGCTGTGGAATGAAAATGGCGTCATCGAATATTTCTCTGCGACGGCACCTGACAAAGATAAATTCGCGGGCTACGAAATTACGACGCACGATGATATGGTTGCGTTGCCCGGTCTCGTCGATCTGCACACACACCTGCCGCAGTACGAGTTCGCGGGCCAGGGTGCCGAGGCCCTGTTGCCCTGGCTTGAGAAATATACCTTTCCGCAAGAAGCGCGTTTCGCCGATGCGGCCGTTGCCGAATTGCAGAGCCTCAACTTTTTTCAGACCTGTCTGGCGCAGGGGACGACCACCGTTGTGGCTTACCTGTCGTGTTTTGCGGGCGCCGCCGAAATCGCCTTCGCTGAAGCCGAA
>JAFLED010000125.1 GCA_017302045.1 Spirochaetota bacterium | reverse complement strand
TCCGCATTGGCATACATTCGGGGCCGGTGACAGCCGGTGTCATTGGTACAAATAAATTTGCCTACGACATTTGGGGCGATACAGTCAACACCGCGAGCCGTATGGAGTCGAGTGGTACTCCGGGTAAGGTGAATATTTCGGCCGCAACCTATGCGCTGGTTAAGGATTTTTTCGACGTCGAGGCGCGGGGCGATGTCGAAGCCAAAGGCAAAGGCAAGATCGGCATGTACTACCTGACACGAATAAAACCCGAACTTTCAGCGGATGCCGAGGGCCGTATTCCGAATCGCCGGTTCAGCGAACTGCGCCGCAACGGACTTTCGGCTCCGTTTGAAAGTCCGTCGCTTATTCTAAACTGAAGATATTCGTCACGCCTTCATAAGCTGTAATCGTTCCCGTCCAGCCTGACTTCCAGTTGCCTTTATGGCGAATGCGGTAGATACCGGGTTCGGCGGCTGTCGTATCCCACGTGATGGTAATCTTTGAGTTGGCGACACCATCGCGCGCCCAGGCATACGTCGTCTCGGGATCCCAGTCGCGCGCGACGGGTATGAACGCGCCATTCGACCATTTTTCTACGACGAGAAAGGTATCCTGTGTGCGGTAGTTGTTGTTCGGGTGTGCTCCCCAGAACTGCACTGTGATCAGATCACCTTTTTTGAACAAAGTTTTCGGCTGCGTGATGACATCCCCGAATTTTTTGAACCAGGGCACATCGTCGAACACAACTTTCGCCGTCATGTCGACGGTCTGGCCTGTGACATCGGCTGGCCGCGGACCGGGAGCGACATCGGTGTTCTGCGCAATCGCGCGGCTGAGCTTGACGAATTCTTGCTGGTAGGCCGCCTGCTGGTTCGGGCCGAACTGCGTCGATGCGCCTTCATACCACTGCTTTGCATATTCTTCGCGCGTCGCGAGGTATGACGCGTATGAGTTTGCGAGGCCTGCGATAATGCCGTATTTCACACCACTCGCAGCGAGTTCTGAAACAACGGCCTTGCGAAAACGCCGGCCCGCCATCGTTGTAGTCTCACCCGGTACTGCGATGAGTGCGACTGAGCCGATCTTCACGATCTGCAGTGGCATAATTTGCGGCGTCATGAGCGGGCCATTGATGTTGAGGTTCGCGCGGCCTGTGGGAATTAGAATCGGTTTTTCCGCATGGCAGGCCTTGTAGGCTGCGTCTTGTGTTGCGGGCCATGCGAACGCGAAGACACCACCCAACAGAGTTGAAAGCGCGGCCTGCCCAGCATTGTCAGACCAGCTCAGGCTGTCGATAGTCACACCGTTCGGAAAGAGTGGTGTCGGGCTCGGGTTATCAAGCGGACTGCCCGCCGAGAAAGATGCGCCCATCGCAGCGGCGCAGGTTGTCTTACCGACGGCCGCGACATTGAGCGTGCGCATATCAACCCACTCATGGCGAAAGTCAATCGAACCCGTGACTGTTTCAGACGCCGCGTTGTAGAGTTCTTTCGCCTTGCTGTATTGCTTGAGCACGGCGTTCTCGAGGCTTTTGTTCTTCGCGAGGGTAAGATCAGGCGGTGCGATGCCGAAACCGATGTTCGGAGTGACATCCCCCTCATTGGCCTGCGCGAATGCCGCGACAAACGTGCGCTCGGCGAGATAATTTGTGCCTTTGTCTTTTTCAAACAGGTACGATGCCCAACCCTTGTTGTCGGCGGTGATGAGATGGTTAGCGGGACCGATGCTGTCGGGGTGCACGGCGAACCAGCTGAACGCGCCGATCTCTTCTCCCGCGTCGGTGACAAACTTTAAAAGGGTAAAAGTCTTATCGGTATTGCCGTCATACGCTGCGCGTTCAGCAGCAGGGTTGTTGTCGTAGGCTTCGACGGCGCGGTTGCCACCGACGCCAGAGAGTGTGCCTTCGTTGACGAGAATTTTACCGAAGCGCAGGTTGCGGTGCGCGTGGCGGATGGATTCCACAATGCCGTCGACAATCACCTTATGGTGTTCTTTGATGAAGCCGTTGACGGTAGCATCATAGAGAAAGTAACCCGAGTAGCCGCCGGGGCCGCCATGCGTATGCGTTGCCGAGAGCAGAATATTTTTTTCATTGTAAAAATCCTTGAGTTCTGCGTCGGCCGCGATTTTATCGGCCACCTTGAGTTTTACGTTCTGGAAAAGCATACCGAGGTCGTTGCTGACAAAGACAACACGTTTATTGCCGTCGCCCGCGATGAAGGCCCGGGCGCGCAGGCGTGTGTGAATGCCCGCGGTTTTCTGTGAGCTTTCGGCATAACCCATCATGACGATTTCGGCCGCAGGGCCGGTGATGTCGTAGATGCCGGTGCCGACGAGATAGCTGCCCGTTGCGGCCGACAGATTGGCCGACACGTCACCGATGGCCAGGCGCATGCCGCCTGGTATATTGCCTGGGCCGGTGTTATTACCGCAGGATAATAGGGTAAAGGCCGCGCTCCAAAAGATCAGTTTTCTTGCGTTCATAAATCCCCCTGTTGCTGCAACAGCCACGACGCCCTTGTTCGGTTCAGCGCCGCTGGGCTGCTTCAGTGAGAGGAATTTAGCGCATTACAAATCGAAAATCGACCGGGGTGGAAATCCGGGCGTCCGGAAAAATCTAAACACTATGCAGTTTCGTAAACTGCACAGTTGCGTTTGTCTTGCTAAGTCATTTCTTTTTCAGATTTTTTTCGTAAGTTTCGACCCAGTTCTTCATGGAAATCTTTTTGACCAGATTGCCGATCAGTTTTAGCGGAATATCTTCGGCCTTCTTGAAACGGATACAGCTTTTACCCATGTCGAGTTTTGCTTTCGTATGTCTGGGCCACTCGGTTTTGAACCATTTCAAGAGATCGGGCATCGCGTAGATTCCCATGTGGTAAAAGGCGATGAAGTTTTTCTGCGAGGCCAGGTTCATGAACGGCAGCGGCAGTTCGGGGTTGCAGTGGTAGCCGTCGGGGTAGGTCTTGAGCGGCACGACATAACCGATCATGCCATACGACATGGTCTCTTCAAAGCCCGTAGGTAGATTTTTGCGTATGGTCTTGCGCAGCTCGGTCATTGCGGCCTGACGGTCGGCGGGTAATTCGGCGATATAGGCGTCGGGGGTCGTGGCTTTCGATTGCATCAGTAAGCCAAAGCAAAAAAGCGCGGCCCCACGCCACCTGAAATTGCACCCTGGCGCGTCAGTGTGCCGCCCGAGACACTATAAATGCCGATTTCGTCGTTGGCGCTGGCTCCATTGGTGCCGTCGAGCTCCGCGGCATAGAGGCAATCCTCATTTTTGGAGAGCATAATGCCATACGGGTTTGTCCGTACCGTGCTGGTAAAACCGTTCGCGGTGAGCGCGCCGGTCGAGGTGTTGACATTGAATTGATAGATGCGGCCGCTGCCCGTCGCGCTGGCAAAGACATGGCTGGTGCCAACAGCGAGACCGATGGTGTTGTTTCCCGCTGCATGCGGGCCGCCGGCGATCACTGAGAGCTGGCCCGTGCCTGTATCGCGCGTATACTGCGACACGCTGCCGCCACCAGCAGCCGAATTCGCAACGTAGACAAAATTACCAGACGGATGTACAAACATCGACCATGGCTGCGTACCGGTCGCCTGGGGAGTGCCGAATGCCGTCAACACGCCCGTTCCCGTATTTACGTTATACTGTCGAATCACGTTGTTGGAATAATCGTTCGCATAGATATGATTGCCTGCGAGGGCGATAAACCACAGTCTGCCAGCTGAAGTCACATACTGGTTTGGATTTGTCAGCTGCGTTAAGGCACCCGTCGAAGTATTCTGCAGGAATTGCCCGATCGAGCTGGTCGTCGCGTTGCCGTCGACCGAGTAGAGGTAGCCGCTGCTGTGTACCGCCATCATAAACGGAAGAGGAGTTCCGGTAGGGCCGACCTGTGTTATCGTACCGGCACTCGTCAACGTCTTTGTCGTAGTATTAAACCGGAAGGCATCTATCGAAGCATTGCCGCTATTTGCGACATAAAGTGTCGCCGTGCCGCGGTGATAGACGAGGTCATATGGGTCTGGCCCTACCGTGTACGTATTCAGCAGCGTCAGAGAGCAAGAAGAGCTGCTTTTTTCAAAGAGGAGCACATTCTCGTTAGCGCCAGCGCTCTCGACGAGGCTTGTCACAAAAATAAACTCGGCCGAGCTTGAAGATCCGGAACTGCTTACGCCACCCGATTCGTCATTGGTCTTGCCCGTGGATAAACCGCTGCCCGAGTTAGAACCGGCGCAACCGACAATCCACAGAATGCTAAGTAGAGCGAACGTGAATCTCACACCTAAGCTTACTTGCCACCTGCAGGGGTCCATTTATTTTCTCACTTTTTGTTTTGCCTTCGGTGTGCGACTGTTCACTTTGGGCGCATCGACATTTTTGCTTTTGCGCGGAATATGCGACATCGCCCGTTCGGTGAGTGCCATGATCGTCAGCGAAGGGTTCACACCGATATTCGCAGAAATCATCGAGCCGTCGCAGACATACATATTGTCATAACCGTACAGACGATTCTTTGCGTCGATTACCCCGGTCTGCACCGAATCACCCATGCACGCGCCGCCAAGAATATGCGCGGTGCTTGCAAGCCCGGTCAGAGCCTCACTCGCGAGCGCATGCACTGCACCCTTTGTCTTGTCCGCAAACTTGTGCGCAAGCTCATGTGCCATGGGGATATCTGATGTGGGCGCAGGGCCGTTGTCGAGCGCGGTTTTCATGCGAATCCAGCCGCGCTTGAGGCGCATCGTCGAGTCGAGGCTCTGCATGAAGAGCATGATCTGTGTGTATTTCGCCCAGTCGGGCACGACGAAGGCTTTGAGGTATTTCAGCGGGCTCTTGAGGTACTGCCAGATGACGCGGCCTAAGCGTACGAAAATATTCGAGCCCATGACGGCCGGCACCATCGCGGTGCGAAAGAAACCCGCACCCTCGGGATAACGCACGACTTCCAGGTGCGTATGATCGTCGACATGCAGAATCGAGCCAATAGCGATGCCTTTCGCAAAGTTGAGATCGCGCCGCTCGGTCGTGACACCTAAGAGGCTCTCTGAATTCGTGCGGATGCCAAACCCGAGACGATCTGAGATTTTAGGGAGAGACTTTTTTTCTTTGAGCTTGAGTAGAAGCTGCACGGTACCGAGAACCCCACCCGCAAAAATAACTCCGCCGGCGCACACTTTTTCTTCGCGGCTGAAATATTTCGTCGAATTGCGCATCGTGATCTCGTAAGGATGATCACCTTCTGAGGTACGTTTTACGTCGATCACTTCGCGCTCGGCGATAATTTCGCAGCCTTCTTGTTGCGCGAGGTAGAGATAGTTTTTATCGAGCGTATTTTTCGCATTGTGCCGACAGCCCAGCATGCACGCGCCGCAGTAGATACAGCCGGTGCGCGTCGGGCCCTTGCCTTTGAAGAAGGGGTCTTTGACCGTAACGCCGGGTTTGCCGAAATACACGGCGACACGGGTCTTGTCATAATCTTTTTCGCGTCCCAGATCTTTGGCAATCGATTCAAGTACATGGTCGCCGTCGAAGACCTGCTCGGTTTCGGTGGCGCCGATCATTTTGAGCGCGGTAGAATAATGCGGTTTGAGTTCTTTTTCCCAGTCGGCGAGATGTGCCCAGCTGGGTGATTTAAAGAAAGGCCGCTTGGGTACGGGCAGCGTATTCGCATACACGAGCGACCCGCCGCCTACACCGACGCCCGAAAAAATCGTGACGTGGCGAAAGATTGTCATCTTAAAGAGGCCGAACATCTTGAGCGAGGGCAACCACAGCCACTTTCTGAGACTCCAGTTGGTCTTGGGAAAATCTTCGGGTTTGAACCACTTGCCCTTTTCGATGACCAGCACCTTGTAACCCTTCTCAGAGAGCCGCAGCGCCGACACCGAGCCGCCAAAGCCCGAGCCGATAATCACATAATCGTATTCCTGAACGCGATCAGCCATGCGCCACCGGGTAAGGCTTAGTTATCGCAGCCATCCAATTTTAAAAAAGAGTGTAGCAGGTTTTTACAAAGGCATCGCGGAATGCGATTGACTGCGAGCCCGGCAATTTACACGTTCATGCGTGAAACCCGCATCGTGTCTCGCCACCCGTTGTTTTTGCGAAGGGCCGTATCACGGCAGCCTTGTTTTGCAGCCCATGAACACGTATTCTGCATTGAGTATGCTGCTGGTTGGTCTTTGGTTTTGGCAGGTGGCGCGCCGGGCAAACTGGCCGGGTTTTTTTAATCATGTTTATCTTGGGTCGTTGGTACTGCTTTTTGGGGGGACGGCACTCTTGCATGCCACTCTGACCGAGATGGGACAATGGACCGATGGTCTCGGTTTATACGCAGTTATTTTGTTTGTGTTGTGTTATTTCATCGCCTTGCGCCTGGGCTGGCAAAAGAAAACTTTTGCTCTGGTTTATCTGTTTGCCCTCGCAGCTAGCGGTATATTTGCGTGGAACTTCATGCAATTCAGGGTTGCCCTATTTGGTATACTGGTCACCATTTCTTTTCTGACGATTCTCGCCCTGCGCGGGGCAGGGGTTGGGTTCCGCAAGCGGGATCTCGCCTGCGCCGGGGGCTTTTTTCTTTGCGGGTTGGTTTTTCAGATTCTGGATCGTAAGCTGATTTTGTGTTCGCGTTATTCCTTCTGGCAGGGGCATGCATTATGGCATGTGCTTTCGGCGGTCGCTACCTATTTTCTGGGGACACTGATGCTGCATGCAAGGTATGAACCCAAGGGAGCGTGAATCTCGCAGAATAGCAAAACACGTTGCATTTGACGCCCTGTCCGTACGACCCGCCCCGGAGCTATGCCTCGACTTCGCACTGATGACAGAGACCTTGCGGTCACGGCACAGGTGGCCCTATGAGTTTTACCCTGCGCGGCACATACACCGCGCTACTCACGCCTTTCACCCCAGATGGTGAAAGAGTAGATTGGGCTGCGCTCAAGAAACTGGTAGAGACACAAATCGATGCAGGCATCGAAGGCCTCGTGCCCTGCGGCACGACCGGTGAGTCGCCCACGCTGACACATGCGGAGCACACTGAAGTTATTGCAAAAGTCATTGAATGGGCCAAGGCTAAAAATTCTAAAACCGTTATTATTGCGGGCACGGGTAGCAACTCGACTGCTGAAGCGGTATCGCTCACGAAAGAAGCTGTCGCTGCGGGCGCCGACGCGGTGCTCTCAGTAAATCCCTATTACAACAAACCCGTGCAGGCGGGGCTCACGCTGCACTTTCAGAAAATTGCCGACGCATCGAAGGTGCCTGTCGTGCTTTATAATATTCCAGGGCGATCTGCGGTCGGCATGACTGTCGACACTATCGCCGCGCTCTCGAAGCACGGCAACATTACTGCTATTAAAGAAGCTACCGGTGATCTGGGATTCATGGCGCAGGTGATTCAGGCAACCGAAGGGCGGATGACCCTCTTATCGGGTGACGATAATCTGATCGTGCCGGTTTTGTCGATTGGCGGTCAGGGTGTCATCAGCGTGATTTCAAATGTTTATCCGAAAGAAACCGGCGACATCACGCGCGACTTTTTTGCGGGTAAACTCGCCGACGCGCAGAAGAATTTTTTAAAATTGCTGCCGCTTTGCAAGGCCATGTTCATTGAAACGAATCCGATTCCGGTGAAATTCGCGGCCGCGAAAAAAGGCCTGTGTGTAAATTCGCTGCGCCTGCCCATGACGACGCTCGGTTCGGCCTTCGAGCCTGTTCTTTTGCAGGCCATGGCGGCTTTTGAGGGAGGCCGTTAAGCGGGCCGCCACCCCTTAACGGATTATCACCATGGAATTTGGTATTATTGGTGCCCTGGGCCGCATGGGGCGTGCGATTTCGGGCCGTGCTTCTTTCAGCGATTTGAAACTCGTTGCTCCCGTTGAGCATGCGCAACACAAAGATCTCGGCAAAAAATATTCTGAAGTTACGGGTATTCCCTATGATGCGGTGGTGGATACTCTCGCAAAGGTGAATCCCCCCTCGGGTGGATTTATCGACTTCTCGCATGCAACCACCGTGATTCAGACCTTGCAGAAAGCGGCGGAAACCGGTATTCCCGTTGTTGTCGGTACAACCGGGTTCACACCAGAGCAGCGCGCCGAACTCGAAAAAATGGCGGTGAAGATTCCGCTCATCATCGCGTCGAATATGGCGGTGGGTGTGAACGTGTTTTTTTCACTCGTCGAACAGGCCGCCCGCGCGCTGGCGCAGCATGGTTTTGATCCTGAAGTGATGGAGATACACCATAACCTCAAGAAAGATTCACCGTCGGGTACGGCGACAACGATCAAAGAAATCCTCCGCAAGGCATACGGCGTTGAAGAGAAAGAAGTTCTCTATGGCCGCGAAGGCATGATCGGTGAGCGCAAGAAAAAAGAAATCGGCGTGATGACGCTGCGCGGCGGCGACGTCGTCGGCGATCACACGGCGTATTTTCTCGGCATGGGCGAGCGTATCGAGATCAAGCACCAGGCCGTCTCGCGCGAGACATTTGCAACCGGTGCGCTGGCGGCACTCCAATTTTTACAGGGCAAGAAGCCCGGGCTTTATTCGATGAAAGATGTGCTCGGTCTTCAGTAAAAGCCCGGCTTAATTACATTCGATCGGCGTGCTAAAATAATCGATCTGCACGGCAGCGCCGTCTTTCTTGCGCACATAGATATCGACCTCGTCGCTGATGGCCTTTAATGCCTTACCGAGTTTGGCGGGGCCTTTGTCTTCGCTGGTATACTCGACGACAACCTGGCCCACTTTTTTGCCGCAGACTTTCTTTGAAATTTGCAATTGCACAGCGTTATCGACGGGATACTTGCCCGTGGTGCATGCGAGTACTTTGCCCTTGATCTCACAGGTGTCACGCTTATATTCGTAATCTGCTGTGACATCGCTGAGAAAGCCGCCGAAGACATAGTGGTCGACCGTAATGCCGCCTATAGCAATCCAGCGTCCGGTTTTGCCTTGGATTTTTTCGTTTTCACCAACCGGCACCCCTTGCACGAGCCCTCCCTTGACCAGGTTCCGTTCTTTATCGGATTTCGTATTCGGTTCGGAGCGAACGATCATATTCGTTGTACCCGCCTTAAAGATACGCTTCTCGCCTTCGGTCGTTATGCCTTCGTTTCTCTTAGCCAGAAGGGCGCACACGCAGGCGATGTAGAATATGGAAGCTTTTAACATCCCGGCGTCATAGGGTATAGCCTCCCGCTGTCACCATAAAAATCCGCAGGTGTTGCCGGTCAAATATCCTATTTCAGATTTACAGCGCCTCGCACGGAAACTCTTCAACCCCGGGATCGTTAAAGTACATGTCTGAGTTTCATATCGAAGGTGGGCACAAAATCGGAGGCAGTATTCTGCCGCAGGGCAACAAGAACGAGGCGCTGCCTGTGCTCTGCGCCGCGCTGATGAGCCCGGTAGGTGTCACCATTCGCAATGTGCCGCAGATCGAAGACATCAAGAACCTGCTAAAGATTATCGAAGCGGTCGGCGCAAAAATTACTCCACTGGAAGACGGGCATTCATATAACATTACCACACCCGAGATTAAACTGAATGAACTGCCGCCCGACCTTGCTGCAGGGCTGCGCGGTTCCGTGACACTGCTGGGGCCGCTTTTGGCGCGCGCGAAAAAAGTATTTCTGCCGCGCCCCGGCGGCGACAAGATCGGCCGTCGCCGCGTCGATACCCACCTGCTCGCGCTCTCGGCGCTGGGGGCAAAGGTCGAAGTCTTCAACGATGGCTACATGCTCGAGGCCGAGAAGCTGACAGGTACTGCAATACTACTCGACGAAGCTTCGGTGACCGGAACCGAAAACGCCGTGATGGCCGCGGCCTGCGCGCACGGGGTCACACTCATCGAGAACGCGGCTTCAGAACCGCATGTGCAGGGGCTCTGCCGTTTTTTAGAAAAACAGGGCGTCAAAATCGAAGGCATCGGCAGCAATATGCTGCGCGTGCATGGCGTCGGCGGCTATGAAAACCTGAAAAGCGCCGACCATAAAATCGGCGCCGATTATCTTGAAATCGGTTCTTTCATTGCGATGTCGGCGATGACAGGGGGCGATCTCGTCGTCGAAGATGTGAATCCTATAGATCTGCGCATGATCAAATTCGTGTTCGAGCGCGTCGGTATCCAGTGGCGCTATCAAGAACGGGGCGATCATGTCGATCTGGTGATGAAGTCGCCTTATTCGCTTAAAATACAGACCGACGTTCACGGTGAGATTCCCAAAATCGACGATGCGCCATGGCCGATGTTTCCCGCCGACCTCATTTCGATTATTCTCACTGTTGCGACGCAATGCTCGGGCACGGTGCTGATTCACGAAAAGCTTTTCGAAAGCCGCCTTTATTTTACGGATAAACTCATGGGCATGGGTGCACAGATTGTGCTCTGCGACCCGCACCGCGCGGTCATCATCGGGCCTTCGAAACTCTATGGCAGCAGAATGACCTCGCCCGATATCCGCGCCGGTATGGCGCTCGTCATCGCCGCGCTGGCTGCCGAGGGGAAATCCGTCATACAGAATATTTTACAGGTCGATAGAGGATACGAAAATATCGATGCCCGGCTTAAAACTTTGGGAGCTAAAATTGAAAGAGTCGGGTAAGCAGGGATGCAGGGAAACGCTGTTCCCCTGCAAATAATTTATGCAACTCTTTGACGAAGAAGCCGAGCAGATTGTACTCGGGTCGATTCTGCAGGCGCCGTCGCTCTTCGAAGAAGTCGCGCAGGTCTTAAAGCCAGACGATTTTTATTACGAAGGGCATCGCCTCATCTATGAAGCAATTTCGTCGGAAATCGATCGCGGCGAACAGCCCAACGCTATTCTCATCATAAACACACTGAAGAATTCAAACCAGCTCGAACGCGCCGGTAACCGTGCCGGCATTATGCATATCGCTTCTCTGGGCGTACTCGTGGGTGTCGCGTCGTTCACAGATAAAATACGCGACCTGTCGCTGCGGCGCCGGCTCATCATCAATTTCCGCGAGC
>JAFLED010000124.1 GCA_017302045.1 Spirochaetota bacterium | reverse complement strand
CCTCGAAGGGGTTTGATACCGTCGTCATGCCGTCATAGGCAATCTGTACAGCCGCCGGCGAGAATGCCTTTGTACCGCGGTGCGCGCTGCGTATGGCCTGGACGATGTTCGTGAAGTCGTCTGTTTTGGAGACATAGCCAACCGCACCATGCGATACCGCCAGATTCAGAAATTCGGGTTCGGCATGCCCGGTCATGATGACGACTTTGATTTCGGGCCGCAATGCGCGGGCGCGTTTTAATGCCTCAATGCCGTCGAGGTTCGGCATCGTAATGTCGACCAGCGCGATATCGAATTCGGTCTGGGTGATTTTATTTAAGAATTCTTCGCCATTCGCCGCCTGACCCGCGATGGCAAAATCGGGGTATTTTCGAAAGTTAGCCACTAGGCCGTCGAGAAAAACAGGATGATCTTCGGCGATGAAGAGCCGAATCGGTGATTCAGTTTTTTCCATAGATGTCCCGCAACGTTTTCGCCAGTGCCGCCATGTCGAGCGGTTTGGGTAAAATAGCGTCGTAATATTCGGCGGCAGTACGCCGGCGGATTTCCGCATCGGAAAAACTGGAATGGAAGATGACGCGCGGTCTTGTGCGCAGGCCGGCAATTTTCTCCGCGAGGGTAAATCCGTCGATGCCCGGCAGCTGTACATCGAGAACCACGAAATCAAAACGTTGCCGCTGCAGAATTTCCCACGCCGCAAACCCGTCGCTCGCCATCTCGGCCGAAATGCCCAGACCCACAACGGCGTCTTCTGTGAGGCGCAGGTGCAGAGGATTATCTTCGACGATGAGCGCGGTTAACCCGGTGAGATTCTGGTCTGCGGGGGCGGCATCGGCCGACCCGATACCCCGGGGTATTTCGAACCAGAAACAACAACCGCCTTCGTTTTTGTTGAAGACACCGATCGTACCACCATTCGCTTCGATAAATTCTTTGCAGATCACGAGACCGAGACCGGTGCCTTCGGGTGTTGAACCCGGCATCGCGGGCCGCGCCGCGGTCTGCAGCGGTGCAAAGAGGCCTGTGAGCCGTTCTTCGGGTATACCGCGGCCGGTGTCGGCGATTTCAACGCGCACCCAGTCGCGCATCTGCCGCGCAGCCACGCTGATTTCGCCGCCTGCCGGCGTAAACTTGAAGGCGTTGCCGATCAGGTTGCGTAAGACGGTTTCAATCATGCCCGCGTCGGCATGGATCCAGAGATTTTCTTCGAGCTGCGGTTGCAGGCGGATGTTCTTCTCTGCCGCCATGTGTTCGAAGAGATTCGTCACTTTGCCTAATACAACCCGCAGATCGATATCGTCCGGGTACATTTTCAGTTCGTTCTTTTGACTGAGAGCCCAGTTGAGCATATTTTCCAGCAGGTTGACGCTCTCATGTGTCGTATTGGCGAGCGTGCGCAGCATTTTTTCTTCGAGGCGCAACGAGCCTTGTACCGCCGCGTCGAATACACGCGCCATACCCACCATCGGGCTTCTGAGATCATGAGCCATGATCGAAAGAAATTTTTCGCGCGTATGAATTGCCTGCGCGAGCTCCTGGTTTTTTTCGCTTAAAACTTCGGTACGCGCCGCAACCTTTTGTTCGAGGCTGTCTTTGAGTTCGGTAAGATCGAGGTTTGTGGCGGTCAGCGTCTGCGAAAGCTTTTCAGACAGGCTGAAGGCATGGTAAAACTTGCGCGACAACAACACCGCCTGCACAAACACGAAGAAAATCAGACCATACGGTAACACCGTCGTGGTATAAATGTATTCCAGGGAAAACAAGATATCGTTCGCGAGTGTCGCTCCCAGAACCAAAAAAGGCAGTAGCGATGCGAGCGCGTTTTCTTCGCGGCGCGCGACCGCGGTGAAAAGTACGGCGAGCGCCCATACCACACAACTACCTAGGAAAATATAAAACCAGCCGATGAGTCCCGTAAACCCGACGGGCGCCATAAAGAAAAGTGTCGAGAGAAACAGGGCCGGCACAATGCGCGTATAATAAAGCATGAATTTCAGCGTCTTTTCGGCGAAGCTGTGCGCGAGAAACGAGACGAAGAAAACCGGCGCGATGAAGATTGTAGCATATTCGAGGCGCAGTTGCAGCGGCAGCGGAAACTCGGGGAACAGTTGCGTGAGAAAAAATTCACCCGTCAGCGGAACGCGCAGCGCGACGATCAGACAAAAGAGCCCGAAGTGTAAGACCGCGATTTCGCGCCGCCGGTTGAGAAAGAGGCTGATATGATAAAAGCCGATGATAAAGAGAGCCCCGAGAAGTACGAAATCCCCCAAAAGACCTTTTTCGCGCAACAGCCTGATCTGCTGCGGGGTGCCGAGTTTATGGCTAAACCACAGGCCCCCCGAGCGGTGAAAATAATTCGAGATGTGAAAGACCAGCTCGAGTTCGCGGCCCTGCGGGCGCAGGGGAACGGTTTGTACTTTGTAGCTTCCGCGTGCGGCTTGCGGTGTATCCGCCGGATAACCCGCCGTGGCGATCACCTTGTTATCGGCAAATAAGGTATAAGAGGTACCGGCGGTGTCGAGGCGCAGGCTCAGAAGCTCATCGGCGTTATAAGCGGCGGGCAGCGCGATGCGTAAACGGTAGGTGGCGAACCCGGTTGCGGCAAAACCATGGTGGTTCCAGGAATCGGGAACGGGTAGCAATTTTTTGCCCGGTATCGCCATCTTTTTAAAGTCTTGGGGGGCAATAAATTTACCGTAATAAAATTCCCATTCGCCGTCGAGTGCGACAGGCCCTGCCGTCTGAAAATCATAAGCTGCGAGATTGAGAAATCCCGCCGTTGCTTTTGGTTTGGGCATGCGGTTGTTCTCGCAGCCGCAAACGACCAGGGTAAAAAGAAACAGCGAGACAAGATTACGAATACGCTCGAAGTCTATTCAATTCTGTAAGTGCACAGCCTTTTTTTCGCAGTAAAAAAACACCTGCGCAAAAACGCAGGTGTTACCTGTGACGATCGACGTTGACAAACCGGGTTTTCTGTGTTAAAATCGCCGCCATGCCCGCAGCTACAGCCGCGTTTCGCCTTATTCTTGCTGCCTGCCTGCTGTTTTTCGGCACCGGGGCAACCTATGCCGAGCTTGCGCGCATCGGCATGGTGCACTTCACGGGCAATGTCGAGAGCGCAGGTTACCTGGGCGGATCGCTCTCTTCGGCAATCGACGACTCGCTGAAAAAGAAGTTTTCTTACCAGCGTATTTCGGAAGAAAAAATCAAAACCGCGCTGGAAGAATTGTCGAAAATCGGCATTTTCGATCCGCGTAAAATTCCTGAGAAAAATAACCTCTTACGCATCGCCGTTGCTCTCAAAGCGGATATCCTCATCTATGGTTCATATGGCATCATCGAAAAACCACCGTTACCCGGGGGTAAAAGCTCACAAGGTGCCGTCGCGGATGACGTCGGTACTCCCGGACAAAACCCGGCCCAGAGCGACGTGACGCAAATCAGCATGCGCACGTATGTCTATTACGTGAATGAAAACCGCACGGCCGAGCTGCCCGAGCTGAAACCCAATCTCGACGCCTCGCTCTTCGAGGCAATCAATACCTCGGCAGAGAACGTCGTCGCCGAGTTTAAGAAGATTACCGTCGAAACCGAGTCTGACGAAGAAGAGACCGGTTCGATTCAAACCGCAGCCACGCTGCGTATGGCTTGGCTGCCCATCGTCGCCGAAGATAAAAAACACAAGGCAGCCGTCGCTCTCTACAAAAAGACAGCGGAGAGCGTACGCGATGAGAAGTACGGCATCCAGATTTCGGATAAAAGCGTCGCAGCGTATGCGCAGAGCGTGCAGTGGCAGGCCGCGACGCAGGCACAGTTTACTCAGAGCACGCAGTTTCTTGCCGACGCCGCCATTGCATTGAAAACCGATATCGTCTTTTGGCCGCAGGTGGTCAGCGAAGGAAAAAAGAAATACCTCGTTGTCTCTGCGTACCATGCACAACTCGGCAGAATTCTCTTCGCGCAGCGTGAAGAGTTGAAAGGCGACGACGCGACCGCGGAAAAATTGCAGAAGGCCCTTGTGAACCAGCTGCGGGGGCTGGAATTTACCGTGACGGCGCAGATTGCGGGGCTCAAGGGCGCAGGTCTTGTGCTCGAATTCGGCGGCAGCCAGTTCGAGGTGAATGCGGGTGAAAGTACGAAAAATTTTGGCAAGGTTTTTAAAACAGGAGAACAGTTTCACCTCATCGTTAAGAAAAACCCCAAAGAACCGCGGCAGGTCTGCCATGTGCGTAACGCCGCGGGCTCGGTAACGTTTAAGAACATCGAAATTCTCATTACTTGTATCACCGAGACCGTGCCATTACTGGTGAAGACAGTGGATTTTCACGGCGGCGAACTTTTGGTCTCGCTCGACGGCAGAGAAGAGATGAAGATCGCGGGGCTCGGCGAGCAGGTGTTTCAGACACGCGTCGAAGATCTGCAGGTTTTCGATATTGCGATTCTCAGTCTGCCGAAACTGCCCGCGCAGAGCTGCCGTGTCAGCGGGCCCTCAAAGCTGGCCGACGGCAAAGCGATCGATGTACAGGTCCGTTGCCACAAGTCGCTCGAACACCAGCTCTCGGGCTATGTGGGATATCCCGCTATGGGCATCCTCGGCAGCAGCACAGGTACGATACAGGTGAATGAAAATTTTCCCGTGGGAAAAATGTCGTCCTTCTTCGCGGTGTCGGTGGCCTATCAGGTAAAGAATCTTCTGCCTTATAATTTATTGCTTGGGGCTCAAGTCAACTTTTCGACCGCCTCGGCGACGCTTGCGGTGCAGCAATTTTCGGGAGAGACTTCTACCGATACGGTCAAAACCAACATGATCCGCACCGATCTCATCGCGTTTACGGCCTACCCGGTGCCTTTGCCATACCGGCTCGAACTTTTACCGTATGCGGGGTTTGGTCTTTCGTACCAAAGCCTGTGGCGCAGTGGCGGCGCGAGTCTGTCGTCGGGCATTTCGCCGATGGTCTCGCTCGGTGCGATCGTGCAGTACGATTACACACCTGGCCTGAAGTTTCTGTTCAAAACCGGTCCCGATCTGTACTTTTATTCGGGCGGGCAGAATCTGATGATCTGGAGTTTTAACATCGGTGTGGGGAAGCAGTTCATATGAAATCAAGCGGAGGCTTTATGCAAAAAATAAGCGTCGTTGGAGCACTTTTGGCTTTTGTCCATTGTATGGGCGTACAGGTGCCCGAAGATTACATGGCGGATGTGTATTACGGTAAACCAAAGGTCGTGTCGGTTTCGGCGACAACCTCGTCTTCGCTGTCTTCGGTACCGGTGCAGGTAAAATTCGCCACACCCATGAATGCGGCTACCGTGAATGTCAATACAACAGACTCAGCCTGCACCGGCACGATACAGGTTTCCCTTGCAACCGATAACTTTGCCACCAATACCTGTTTGCAATTCAGCTCCCTGAGCGCCGAAAACCGGGACTCGCTTTTCACTGCGGTACTCACCGCAGACATTGATCCCAATACGAACTATGTTGTGAAGGTGTTGAATACTGCGACGGACTTTCTGGGTAAATCATTAGAATCCGATGGGGTATTTACATTTAAAAGCGGAGTGCCGCCCGGAGCCGAGCCCGCCATTGTCAGCGCCTTTGTTTCGGGCAAAATGACGACCGGTACTTTTTCAGTCATCGTTACATTCTCACGTGCGATTCCTCCGGCAAATGTCTCAGTCATCAGCGGAGATTGTACCAATAGTAATATTGTACTTTCAGCGAACGCCGCGTTTGACACTGCCGTTGCCGCGTGCAACCCCGGCCTGGGTGCTGTTACTCCGAGCGGAGGCAATACCGTTTATACGATGACTTACACGACACCGTATCTGGGCGTAGGCGTGCCATACTACTTTAGGGTGAAGCAAGGGCTCGTCGATAAATTTGACATCAGCTTACCAGCCGACTACAACAACCAGTACGCGCAATAACCCGAAGGTTTTGCGGAAAAAATCAAACCGCGATCAGATCGCGGCTTTCAACCATCACACAGGCGCCGATGATATACTGAAAGTCGTTCGTGTCGAGGTATTCGGCGACTGCAGCATCGGCGGCACCAGGTTGTAACCAGACTTTCTTGTAGCCCAGTTCTTTTGCCTTCTTGAGGCTTTCGAGCGTCAAAGCCGGCGGAATAACGTAGACCAACAGATCGACCTGAGTTTGTTCTTTGAGTTCGTCGAGCGACTTGAGCGCCGGCACGCCTTCAATCGACGTAGCCTTCGGGTTGATCGGGTAAACCGTGTAGCCCTTCGACTTGAGATCTTTGAAGATGATATTGCCATACTTGGTCGAGTCGTTGCTGGCGCCGATGAGCGCCACCGGGGGCATCGTCCGGAAGTATTTAACCAGAGTATGCATGCGACATAATCCTTCGGCTATTTACGCCGTCAACAATGGGTAGAGGGCGTTTTTCGCCAGAAAAGGCAATGCGTGGGGTGATCCCCACTTATTTTACCTTCTCCAGAATTTTCTCTACGTTCACGCCATAACGTTCGAAAATTTCGTTCTTGGCGAGATCAAATTGCAGCAGCGAAATATTGTAATTCACCAAAGCTTCGAGCTCGCGCTGGCGGTTCGCGACCATGTTATTGAGCGCGTCGCCCACGAGCTGAAAGTTGAGTTTACCTGTTCTCGTGCGCGCGAGCATGCGGTTGTAAAACGATTCGGATTCTTTGCGCGAAACGCGACTGCTCTTGAAAACTTCGTAGTTCAGGCGCACATTTTCGAGACGGGTTAAAACCTCGTCGCGCATTTCTTGTTCGATGTTCGCCAGCTTGATACGGCTTTGCGACAACTGCATGCCCGCATTACGCTGGTTGACCTTGATCTCTTCGTCCCACAGGGGATATGAGGCCCTGACACCGACCTGCCACTGCGGGCTCTGGAAAATGATCACAGGAGAACCGGGAAAAAGCAGGTTGTTGTTCGTACCCTGAGAAACCAGGTTGAAATAAGCGCTGAGCGAAGGCAGTGCCTGGTTACCATAAAGGTCGGTCTGCAGCTCGGCAACTTCGAGTTCGATCTTCGCGTTTTTCAGGTCCACGCGTTTTTCCATCGCGGCTTTGAGCGCGGCGTTCGAGTCGAGTTCGGGGAGCGTGTCGACCAGTGTTGTCACGCCTTCGATCTTGGTATCGACCGGCATGTTGATAGTACGAAGCAGTTTGCGTGTCGCGTTGATCAGATTTTGCTCGGCCATCGCGACCTTCGCCTGCGACGCGGCAACGCGCGCGTTATAGTTGTTGAGGTCATAGGTTTCACCGAGACCGAAGCTCACGTTACGCGAGACAATGGCGCGTACCTGGCGGTTTGACTTTTCTTCGAGGCGCGCGTTTTCGAGCGCCGATTTCATAATCGTTACCTGCCAGTAATCGGCGAGCGCTTGCACCACAAGGCTCGAAAGCAGGTTAACCGTGTATGCGCGCTGCCCTTCGGCCTGTTTCTGCGCGATTTTATCCATTTTACGGTCGGCGTATCCGAAAGAGTTTTTCAGCAGCTCTTGCTGTACGTTGATAAAATAACCGTTGTAAGTTGTATTACCGCCCGCGAAACCGAAGCTCGGTATTGCCTGCGCCTGCACATTCTGCATGCGGTAACCGCCGCCAACGGTTGTACCGGTGGAGAATAACTTCGAAATTGAGGCAGTGATATCGTTCTGGTATGCCTGGGTGCTCAGAGTACCGAGCGGCGAAGAGCTGAAGTCGAGGTGACGGGCATCGGCGCTGATGATCGGAGCGTATTTTTTTTCGAGCTTACGCTGGTTGGTGTCGGTCATCACCACGTCGTATTTTGCCGCCTGCAGGGTGAGGTTCTTCTCTAATACCATGTTGATGGCGTCTTGCAGGGAGATTTTCATGCCCCCGATGTTAAACGAGGCTTCACCGGCTCTTTGCACATCGCCCGGCTCTGCTGTGTCTTTTGCATCTTTCGTATCGGCCTTGGCAGCCGGGGCAGAGGGCTTTGCTTCGGTTGCCGCCTTCTCTTTCGGGGCGGCGGCTTTATCTTCCGCAAAAACAAGGGTAACTGAAATCAGCGCCAAAAACAGCGCAAAATAATGCTTAAACATATAATTCTCCGTAGCAAGGTACAGAAAAACAGCGTTTTAGGCCAAAAAATTTAACCAAACGGTTAATACAGAAGACCCCGTAGGATGCCCTCCGTAAAAACCGTAATTCGATTGCCGCTACATACTCTTTCACAATCCCCACGCATGCCCATAAACACCCGACTGAGAACCGCGCTCTTTGTCTCGATCTGCGGCTTTTTTGCGCTAACCGTCGCGCTGGTCGTGGTACAACCGACGAAGCCGGCGCTTGTGATGCAACCCGGGGTAAATTCACCCATCATCGGGCTTGAAATGGCGCTCAGCCCCTATGAGGTCTGGAATGTGATCGGCGATCCGCAGACGACGACGGGGCAGAAAATACGCGCCGGGTTCACTCTCGGCACCTGGATCGACTTCGGTTATATTCTGGCTTATTCGCTGTGTTACCTTTTTCTCACCTGGTTGCTGGTGTCGCGGCATGGCGTCAGTTGGGTATGGACTCTCGTCACGGCTGTGCTCGTGTTGGGCACTGCGGGGGCTGATGTTTTGGAAAATCTCGCGATCTTTAAGATTCTGAACACGGGAACCGAATCGCTGGTCGATCTGCACATCGATCAGCTGATTGTCTTTACTCGGCTCAAATGGCTGCTGTTGGGGGTGCAGGGGCTGCCTGCAGTCATGCTGTTCCGCAAAGAGGGTCGGCGCGGACCGGCATTTCTTTTGACGGTTGCCTTCGCCTTCGGCGCGCTCGGTATCATGAAACAATATGCGCCCGAAGTCATGACGCTGTTTCTTGCGTTTTTCTGGGTATATCTCTTTGTTAAACTGCTGCCGCTGAAAAATCGTTGGTGGGCGTGATTAGCCTTATTCGGCACGGGCTATAGCCCATGCCGATGGTCAGATTTTTGCCACCCTGAAAAATAAGGGCCAGCGTATGGGCCGTTGCTCCGCATCACCCCAAGCCTGCTTCAAATCGGCGGCGATTAGCTCCAGCGGGTTTGTGCCACGTTCTTTGATGAAGCGTTGAGTGCTCGACCATGAAGCCAGGTAACCCAGCAACTGTTCGAGCGAATAGGTGTCTTCGATCCAGAGTTCAGGCGCAGTGATTTCAGCGAAAGGAAACGGCAGGGTGCGATAATGTTGTTCGACATACATCCGCTCGGGTGGCCAGAATTTACCCACGATATAACTGTAGTACTTGCTCACAATGTCGTCGATCGCCGCATTTACCGTATGCAGCGCGTAGCACCAGGCGGCAAAGATGCCCCCGGGCTTCAGCACACGGCGCACCTCGGCATAGAACTGCTCGTTTGCGAACCAGTGTAAGGCCTGCGCAACCGTGACGAGGTCGGCACTTCTGTCGGCGAGCGAGCACAGGTCTGCAGGTTCCACCACATAACGGATGCCGGTCTGTGGTTGAGTTTCGGCGATTTGCCGTGCGCTGGCGTCGGTGGCGAAGACCGATTTGAAATACGCGGCAAGCGCCTCGGCGGCCTGTCCGTTGCCCGTCGCTACATCCCACGCGAGGTCATGGTGCGGGCAGAGCGACGCCAGCCAGGCAAAGAGTGCTTTGGGGTAAACCGGGCGAAACTCCGCATACGCGCCGGCTTGTGTCGAAAAATGATCGGCAAAACCACTCATAATCGCTGTTTTCAGGCTCCCACCGCACGGAAAACCAGAATATATCTTCATTGACCCTGTGACTCAGACGCCGAAAGAAACCTGTGCTATTTACTGATTTAAAGCTCTCCGAGCCCATCCAGAAGCGGCTTGCCGAGAAGGGCTTTCCCGAACCCACTCCGATTCAGGCTGAAACGATTCCCCTCGCGCTGAATAACCGGGATCTCATCGCCTGCGCTAAAACCGGGTCGGGCAAAACTCTCGCATATCTCTTACCGATACTCCAGTACGTTAACAGCCGTAACGAAGGCCAGAACGCCGAGACCTCGGCTGAGGCTGGGCCTGTTGCACTTGTGCTTGCACCCACGCGCGAGCTCGTCGTGCAGATTGCCGATGAAGCCGACTTTTTTGCCGAAGCCGCAGGGCTGAAACTTACCACTATCTTTGGTGGGGTCGACCATGACAAACAACGCCGTGAAATTGCACAGGGCCCGCACCTCGTCGTCGCGACGCCCGGCCGACTGCTCGACTTTCTGCGCGGTAATGAAATCAATCTCAAAAATGTCGTGCGCATCGTTTTAGACGAAGCCGACCGTATGCTCGACATGGGTTTCATCGACGACGTGCGCAAGATTCTTTCGAAGTGCTCGCCGAATGAAAACGAAGAGCGCCAGTTCTCGCTCTTTTCGGCGACGATCAACTTCAGCGCGCTTTATTCGGTCTGGGAATTCATGCGCGAACCCGAAGAGATTCTGATCAACCCCGAACTCATCGATCACGCCTCGATCGAACAAGAGATGTATCACCTTGGGCAAGACGAAAAGCTGCCTTACCTCATTCAGTTTCTGGAATCGAATAAGCTCGAACCAGTTATCATTTTTACAAACAGCCGGCAATACGTCGACGTGCTGGTAAAAAATCTCAACCACCACAACATTGCGGCCGAGGGCCTCAGCAGTATGGTGACGCAGAACCGGCGCCTGAGAATTCTCGACGATTTTAAAGAAAATAAGTTTCGCGTACTCGTGGCGACCGACGTTGCGAGCCGCGGTCTGCACATCGAAGACATTCAGCTGGTCGTAAACTACGACATTCCCATGGATTCTGAAACTTACGTGCACCGCATCGGCCGCACAGCGCGTGCGGGTAAAACCGGCAAGGCGATGAGTTTCAGCTCTGAGTTCGATTACGATTCGCTCGCGAAACTCGAGCGTTACCTGAAATATAAAATTCCCGTCGTGCAACCAGAACAGCGCTTCATCGAGAACACGAGCTTCGTGCGTATCGTACAGGTTTCGCGCCAAGACGGCGCCGACCATTTGCGCTCCGGCAGAAACGAGCGCCGCGGCGAACGCGGTGCACGCCGTGGCGAGCGTGGCGCCGGCGCTGGCCGCGGGGGGCGCGATGGCAGACAGCG
>JAFLED010000123.1 GCA_017302045.1 Spirochaetota bacterium | reverse complement strand
GGTTCGCGGAGACAAAGTCGCAGGTTTGGCATCCGCTCATTAATTGTGCACCGCTTTACAGCTTATCTCGCAGGCAAATTATGGCCGGTGGCGGTTAACTTGACCGTAATTCAGACCCGATATCTTAAGAAGGAGATTTAGTGGAGCTCGAACAACTTCCGGAAATACAGAAAATCATCCACATCGGTAAGGCGAACGGTGAGATCACCTACGACGAAATCAATGACATTCTGCCCGAAAAACTGACCAATTCAGACAAAATCGACGACGTTTTTATACTTCTTAACCAATACGGCATTGAGATCGTAGAAGAATACGAAAAGAAGCAGGTAGGTCGCCGCGGCGATACATCCTCTGCCGTCGTACCCGGTAACTTTGGTTCGCTGGGCGAGCAGAAGGTGCCGAAGGCCCTCGTTGCCGAGCTCAAATCGCAGGGTTATGAAATTAAACAACCTGAAAATAAGGCTGCGCTGACCATACAAGATCTCGCGATGCAAATGCTGACGCGGGGTTATGACCTCGATTCGCTGCAACTCTTGCTGCAAAAGCCTGAGTTTCGGCCCGCTGCCGCGAAGAAGAAAAAATCCACAGGTACCGCCGGCGCCAGCGCGGCGGATGACCCGATTCGCCTCTATCTGAAAGAAATCGGTAAAATCTCACTGATTTCGGGTGACAAAGAAGTCGAACTGGCACGGCGTATCGAAGGCGGCGAGAATATCATCGAAGACGCTGTGTTGCGCTCTTCGCTGCTGAGAAGCGCAGTCATCAAGGCATATAACCGTGTCGATAAGGGTACACTGCGCATCACCGATATCGCGCGCGCTTCAAAGACCTATTATATCAGTACAAACGAACAGAAAGAACTGCGCGAAAAATTTCTGCGCGAAATCAAACCCGTCACCGATTTCGACAAGCAGATCTCTTCGCTCAAGGCAAAGCTCAAACGTTACACGCACAAAAGCAAAAAGCACCAGGAAGTCTGGGCGCAAATTCTGAAACTCGAAGGTTTAGCCGCCGAGCATGTTATCCGCGTCGGCGTTTCACAGAAAGAGCTGCAAAAACACGTCAATAAAATCAAAAGCATGGTTTTCCGTATCAAGGAAATCAAGCGCCACTTTCTGAAACTGAAAGAACGTTATGGCCATGATGTAAAGGGCATTAAAGCGTTTAACCGTTATATCGAGCGCAACGAAGATCTGCACATCGTTGAGCGCGAGCTCGGTTGCACTGTCGAAGACGTAAAAAATATCATCAAAGACATCCGCAACAACGAACGCAAGCTGCGCCGCATGGAACAGGAAGCGGGGTCTCCGACCCTGATTATTCTGCTCTGGGGCGAGAAGATCGCGCGCGGTGGCCGTGAAATCGACGCTGCGAAAAAAGAGCTGATCAACGCCAACCTGCGCCTTGTCGTCTCCATCGCAAAGCGCTTCGCGAACCGCGGCATGCACTTCTTCGACCTCATACAAGAGGGCAACATCGGCCTCATGCGCGCGGTAGAGAAATTCGAATACCGCAAGGGTTATAAATTCTCGACATACGCTACCTGGTGGATTCGCCAGGCAATCACGCGCGCGCTTTCTGAACAGGCGCGTACGATCCGTATTCCTTCGCACATGATTGAACAGATCAACAAGGTGAACCGCGAAGCCCGTATCTTTCTGCAAGAAACCGGCCGCGAACCTTCGGACGATGAGATCGGCGAACGTTTAGGCTGGCCTGTTATCAAGGTGAAGCAGGTCAAATCTGTCGCGAAAGACCCGGTCTCGCTCGAAACGCCGGTTGGCGAAGATGAAGATTCAGAGCTGGGCGACTTTGTCGAAGATAAAAAGGCGCCGAGCCCCTTACAATCGACCGCGCAATCGATTCTCGCAGAGCAGCTGAAACAGGTGCTTGCGACGCTGCCGGCGCGTGAACAAAAAGTCATCCGCATGCGTTTCGGCCTCGACGACGGTTATACGCACACGCTCGAAGAGGTAGGTTACGTCTTCAAGGTGACGCGCGAGCGTATTCGCCAGATCGAAGCGAAGGCATTGCGCCGTCTCAGAGCACCGACGCGTATGCGGCGCCTGCGCGACTTCCTCGACCAAAACTAAGCTTTACAAAGGGGGATTTCCCCCTAGACTGCAGCATGGGTGGTGAGCTGCGTCGAACCATGCGCGCGGTACTGTTGGGCATCGCTCTTGGCTGCGGCGGCGCGCTTTCGGCGCTCGATTTTGCGACTTACGACAAAAACACGCGCGAATTCGATCTCAAGGGCAAGGTTCATTATTACAGCGAAGAGTATAACGAGCAGTTGCCGCATGAAGCGCTCGAACTTTTAAAGGCGGGCTATTTTACGGCATCTGCCTCGCCGCGGCTTTCGCTCGGGTATACCGCCAGGGCTGTGTGGGTCGCGGTGCCGTTCTTTGCCGAGAAGGGTACCGATGATAAGCTGATTCTTGAAATCACTTCACTCCTCGATTCGATACAGTTCTATGTGATGAACGAAGGCGGTCTCATTCTCGAAAGTTTTCACACAGGCCGCGATTTTGCGCTGAGCACACGACCGCTGTCGCACCACAATTTTATCTTTCCGATAAACGCTCAGAAAGCAAGGCGCGGCACAATACTCATGCGCCTCACAAGTCAGGGCAGCATGCTGGTTCCGCTGCGGCTGGTGCCTGAGGCAATATTTACCGAAACAGATCGCCGAGAGCAGCTGATCTTCGGGCTTTATTTCGGCATCATGGCGGTGATGGTGCTGTATAATCTGTTTTTATACGCCTCGACGCGCAAACGTTCATACGCGTTTTACGTGTTTTATATACTGTTTTTTTTACTCTTTCAATTTTCGATCTGGGGATTCTCGCACGAGATTTTTTTTCCCGAAATGCCGCGACTGGCGAAATATTCGTTGCCGGTATTTCTTCACCTCGCGACATCTTTTCAGCTTCTCTTCGCCACGCAGTTTTTTCAGGCACAGCAGCTCGTACCCTGGCTGTACCGCATATCGGGATACCTTTCGTTTTTAACTTTTCTTTCTCTGGTTGCCGGTGGTTTTTTGCCTTACCGGATATTCATCGCGTTGGGGATCTTCACCGGTGTGGCAGCGGCGCTTTTGAACTTTTTTATGGCCTTAAAGCTGTATTTCAAAAATGTAAAAGCAGCGCGTTTTTTTCTTATCGCGTACGTGACACTTATCGGTGGGGCTGCGCAATTTCGGTATACTCAACTATTCGCTGCTGACGACGTATTCGGTGCCGATCGGCTCGGCGCTGGAGGTTGTGTTGCTTTCGCTCGCCCTCGCCGACCGTATCAATATCTGGCGTAACGAGAAAGAAGCCGCGCAGAAACAGGTCATCGACCGCGAACGCGAAATGAACCGCGCGTTTCAGCTGTTTGTGCCGCAGAAATTTCTCGAACTGGCTGGTGAAACCGATTTTACCCGACTCGAACTCGGTAAGTCGACGACGCGCGAGATCACAATATTGTTTTCAGATATACGGCAGTTTACCGCGCTCTCCGAGAAAATGACGCCTGAGGAGAACTTTCGTTTTCTGAATTCGTACCTGAAACGCATGGGCCCAATCATTCGCGAACACGGCGGTTTTATCGATAAATTCATCGGCGATGCGATCATGGCGCTTTTTCCCGAAGGGCATGGAGATCCGAGGGCTGCATCCGCCAAGGATGGCGTCTTTGATGCAGCCGGAAGCGGCGGGCCGGCCGGTGCGGCAAAGGCGGCCCTCGCGATGCGCGCCGAGCTGATCCATTATAATGCCCACCGCAAAGAACAGGGGTATGAGCCGATCGAAATTGGTATCGGTATTCACACCGGCACGGTACGCCTGGGCACCATCGGCGAAAACGAACGCTGGGAAGGCACAGTGATCGGCGATACCGTCAATCTCGCTTCACGGATTGAAAACCTGTGCGCTTCGTTCGCCGCTTCGATTGTGGTCAGCCACGCCGTGCTAAAAAATCTGAGCAAAGATCAGCCCAGCCGCGAACTCGATACCATACGGGTGAAAGGCAAGCAACAGGCCGTGAAAATTTACGAACTGCTGCCTTATGAAGCCCGATAAAAGTCTGAAAGCACGCGCAAGAAAGGTTTTTGCGCTCCTCCATGCAGAGTTTGGCTCGCCGGCGTGCCCTTTAACCTTTAAGACCACCGAACAGCTTGCGGTTGCGGTCATGCTCTCGGCGCAGTGCACCGATGAAAGGGTCAATCTTGTCACACCGGCGTTATTCGCGCGTTTTCCCGATATGGCGGCATTCGCTGCGGCGGATATACGCGAGGTTGAAAAGCTGATCTACAGCACCGGTTTTTACCGCAACAAAGCGAAGAATATTGTCGCGCTCGCGCGCATACTGGTCGCCGAATACGGCGGCAAAATACCGCGCGATTTTTCGATCTTACCTACCTTACCGGGCATTGGGCGCAAGACGGCCAACGTTGTTATGGCCGAAGCCTTTAACGAAGCCCCGGGTATCACCGTCGATACGCACGTGAAGCGTATCTCTAAACTGCTCGGGTTTACGAAGAGCGATAATGCGGTCATCGTCGAACGCGAGCTCATGCAGATATTCCCGAAGGTGATGTGGCGTGATTTGCCGTTACTCATCATCTTTCATGGCCGCAAAACCTGTATCGCGCGCCGCCCTGCTTGCGCAGTCTGCGTACTGAAAAAGATATGCCCGGGAAGGCAGGATGTCCCTGGGCAAAAAAAAGCCCGACCTTGAGGGCCGGGCTAGCTTAGTATCTTAGGAGAAAATTATTGGTTTGATTTCGCGTTGACTGCCATGGTCAGCCAGAACGAGCGCACGTCGAACCAGGCCTCGCCGAGCGACAATGTGTTACTGACTTCGAGGTGATCCAGGCCGGTGGTCAAGATACCATAGCTCGGGCTACCCTTCCATGTGCCCCACTTCGCAGAGCTCAAAGGTACGAGGCCATCGTTGTCCAGGCCCTGCCCTTTCGCCACACCACCGACGCCGGTGATCGGCACCAAAAGCCCCATCAGCGGATGTTGAATCAGATCGGGTAAGGTAACTTTAGAGCCATAAGAATAATATTTCACGCCGGCCGAATTCGGTGTGGTCGAGTTAAACGAAGCCGCGTTGGTGGTCGTGAGCGAGTTCAAAGAAGCATTGAGATTGTTTGAGCTGCCGCCCCAGACGATCTTCGTCAGTGTGCTGACCGTCGTATTGACGAAGGGCAAAAGCCAAGAAGGCACAACTCCGAGTATAATATCTGCAATCGGGGCGCCGTAGTGCGGCGTGCTGAGCGTCGTCAGCGTCGAGACCTTCGAAGCCATGCCAAGATTGGCAATCATGTAGCGGCTGTCGAGGCCACCCTGTGAATGGCCGATGATATGAACTTTGCTGTATCCACCGGCGGCCATGAAAGTGTTGATCTTATCTTTGAGCTCTTGCGCGCGAAACGCATTCGACTGCAAGGCCGATTTTCCGGGCGCATAGACGACCGCGCCACGAGAACGCAGGTAGTCATCCATACCGCCCCAGTATTTGAAAATGCCGATTAACGAGCTGGTGTCGTTCGCGCCCCAGCCGAACATACCATGAGAAAACACGATCGGATAGGAGCCGTTGAGGGAGGGGGTAGAACTGCCTGCCCCTGCGAAAAGCTGCGAGCACGCAAATAGCCCCGCCGCTAATACTAGTCCTTTAGATTTCATGAGAAAAATCCCCTTCACGCCTTAGTTGTCTGCCAGGAGCGACATAAGTCGCCGCAAACACTGAACATATATGTCACTTTTACCGGCGCTGGGGCCAAAAAAGAACAAGTGTTCGTTATAAGTTTGCGCCCCGCACAATCGGCTTTCTGTGCTTCACGGCGTGGCAGCGGATAGCGCTTTTCGGGATAAACGGCTTCACGAAGTTATGCGATGCCCCCAACGCAACGATCCTATGTTTTTATCGCGGTGTGCATCCTACTCACGCTCTACTTCATCTTCGCGGCCGCCGTGCAGTACAATGACCCCGACCCCGTGCACTGGATGCTGCTCTACCTGACCTCGGCGCTCGGCTGTGTGCTCGCGGCGCTCGGCAAAGACCGCGCGGGGCTGCTTTACGCGCTCGTCGGCATGGCCGCGATCGAAATGGCGATGACGGGAGAGGGATTTATAACGTGGCTGCGCGTGGGCAACGAAAATCTCATTACCGCGAAGATGACCGCGGAAAAACCATACATCGAACTGGGGCGTGAGTTTCTCGGCGCGGCGATCAGCCTTGCCGTTGCGCTCTGGCAACTGCGGCGTTTACGGCAACGCCGCGGCGTCTGAGCTACCGCCACCCGGATCGCCGCCCTTCTTATTGAGAATCATCATCGGGTTCTTCGCGAGGTCTTTGGTAAACTTATCGAGCGTGCTCGAAGTACTGCGGATATTGCGCATAATCGCGACAATCTCGCCCTGCGACGAATCGAGCAGGCCGTTGATTTTTGCGATCGAACCGTTGAGGTTCGTGAGTATCATTTTTACGTCGTTCTTGTTATCGCCTGCGAGCGCAGCAAAGGTTTCGACGAGTTTGTTGATGGTGGCGACAAGATTCGACACCTGATTCACCATCTGTTCTAGATTCACGATATTCGTAGCAAACAGTGTGTCCTGCGGCTTAAGCGGGTATTTCTTAACCAGCGAAGGCGTGAGATCGATGACCGCATCGCCGATGACGTTCTGGTTCGTGATCGTCACCTTCGTACCCTGGTAGATGATAAATTCTTTGTTGATCAGTGCGCGACCCTTGAAAGTCAGATCGGTACCATAAATCGGCACCACCTCTTTAATTTCGCCGATGGTAAAATTCTTGATTTTGATCTGCGTGCCTTTTTTGACGCCGGCGAGCTTTTCGAAGCGTACCCAATATTCGGTGCGGTCGTCGAGCAGGTTATAGCCGGCAATGAAGAGTAAAACCGACAGGCCAAAAACCGCGCCGATGAGTACAAACAGCCCCGTAAAAATGTCGTTCTTATCGAATTTCATAGGGTTTCATTAAACGGGCGTATCGGCCCGTCGGTTCTGAGATTACGGTACTGGTCGAGATACACATTATCTGCCTTATTAATATCGGCCAGAGCCCCCTGGAACACAACCGCACCGCGGTAAAGCAGCATAAACTGCATATCGCGCCCCTCAAAGATCACGGGATGGTAACTCGAAATCACATAGGCAATGCCGCGCAAACGGATATCCTCAAACATCAGTTCGAGCATGCGGCGCGCCGCGATCGGGCAAACACCATCGATAATACCGTCGAGTAAGAGTATTTTCGGGTCGACAATCAGCGCCCGAATAAGCGCGGTACGCATCGCCTCTGAATCGGATAACGCAACGGGCCTGGCTTTTTCTTTGTGCGTGAGTTCATAACGCTGGAGCCACAGGTCGGCGGCAGCGAAAAGTTCGTCGTCCTTGAGCGCGGTGTGATAGCGCAGCGGTAGAATGATATTTTCGAGTACCGACAGGTTATTGATGAGCCCCCAGGTTTTCGAAACATACCCGATCGAAAACCGCAGACTTTCAACATCGTCTTCGGTTTGCAGAGCCAGCGGCTCGCCATGGTGGTAGATTTCACCTGCACGCGGCCGGTGTCGCCCCAGAATCAGCGACATAACGAGGCTCTTGCCGCTGCCCTCGGTGCCTGAAATCAACAGGCCTTCGCCTCGTTTCAGGCTGAAACTCAGATTATCCACATGGTCTTTAGAACGCTCGCTGGCGTACCACACGCCGTCAAAGCGCAGAACTTCGTCAGGCGGTTGCATGCGCCGGATGGCCCTTGAGCACCTGGCTCGATGCCCCATCTACAGTCAGCGACACAAGATTGCCCGCAACTATCGGTAAATCCAGACCGCGCGGATCGAAAATAATTTTTTTACCGTTTGTGAGCCGCGCGGCCCATTCTGCGGGGTTGCGTTTCGACGGTTGTTCGACCATCGCCGAAACCGTGCGGCCGATGTACTTCTGGTTGTTCTTGAGCGCCCGGGCGAGTTGCTGTTCGATCAGCTCGGCGAGACGCGCCTTTTTTTCCGCCTCGGGAATATCGTCGGGGTAGAGGCGATTCGCGATCGTGCCTTTGCGTTCAGAATAGGCGAACATGAATGCCGTATCGAAGTTCGCGAGTTGCATCACCTCGAGCGTTTGACGAAAGTCGGCGTCGCTTTCGCCCGGGAAACCCACGATGACATCGGTCGAAATCGCCACATCGGCAACTCGGCTGCGTACGTTCTCTACGATTTTCAGAAACTCGGCGCGCGTATAGTTACGCTTCATACGCCTGAGCGTCGCGTCGCCACCCGCCTGCAATGGCAGGTGCACCTGATTACAAAAACGCGGTTCAGCCGCCATGAGCGCGATGAGTTCGTCGGGAAAATCTTTGGGATGCGGAGAGCTGAAATAAATACGCTCTATCGTGGTTTTGGCGAGCAAGGCCTCGATCAGATTTACGAAGCGCGCCGATTCGTGCCGGTATGAATTAACGTTTTGCCCGAGCAGTACGACCGACTTCACGCCATTGGCCACGAGATTTTCAACCTCGCCCACAATACTGATCACGGGGCGCGATCGCTCACGGCCGCGCGTGTAGGGTACGACGCAGAACGCGCAGAAATTGTCACAGCCGCGCTGTATGGTCACAAACGCGGTCGTCTTGTTTTCGCGTTCGCGCATGTGGTGCTCGAACGAAGGCACAATATCGTCGTATGTTTCGGTACGCGACAGATTAAGAAAGCTACGGTTCGGTTCGCTCTCCGGTTTCTCTGCGAAGATGGCTGATAAGTTGCGGATGGCGTCGGGGCCCATGATAAAGTCGATGGGCAGATTTTCGTACAACAGGTCTTCGCGCAGATTTTGCGCCATGCAGCCGAGAATACCGATTTTCGCGCCGCGTTTGTGCAGGTGGCCGAGTTCTTTCAGCCGCTTGTAGATCGTCTGGTGGGCGTTTTCGCGTATCGCGCAGGTGTTGAGCAAAATGACGTCGGCCGCGGCTGCGTCACTGGTCTGCGCCGCATTCTGTTCGAGAATTTTACCCGCGAGCAACGAGTCATACTCGTTCATCGCGCACCCGTAGGTTTCGATATAAAACTGCTTTTTCGTAGCGGTCACCGGTTCAAAATCCGGGTTTTTGAAACAGCATGAAAACTCATTTTTGCTTTAAGGTCAGTGAGGTGAAAAATGGCGCCTCGTAAGCTCTGAAAAACCGGAAGCCCTAAAACTTGCCTTTGGCAAGTTCACGGCTAATACGGCGCTATCCTTCTTCTTCGCTGCGCGTACCGATCAGGAGTTCATCCGGCGTATCGACTACCGCTTCGCCGATCTGCACGGCGAGGCGCGAACCGATACGGCCTGGGCGGCACTTGAACTTGGCGCGCTCTTCGACCTTGAAGGTAAACTCTTCGCGTACCGTCGTTTTTGGCATCTTGATGATGTTGCCAACCTTGAGGTTCATGATGTCTTTGAAGCCCAGCGTCACAGTGCCGATCTCGACCGAAATCTGCACCTGGACATTGTCGAGCCGGCTCTGGATCATCGTGCGGTTGACGTCGCTTTCGCCGCGGCGGATCGACGAGAACCAGTACTGCGCCGAGAGTTTCTGGATGATCGGCTCGATCGTAATATAAGGAATACAAAGATTCATCATCCCTTCGGATTCGCCGATCTTCGTTTCGAGCGTAATCAGCATCACCATCTCGTTCGGCGGAACAATCTGCGCGAACTGCGGGTTGGTTTCAATCGTACCCAGGCGCGGGCGCAGGTCGATCACCGTCGACCATGCCTCGCGTAAGTTACCGAGAATATGCACGATGATACCTTCGACAACAGACATCTCGATATCGGTGAGTTCGCGCGTGAGTTTCGCGTGCTCGCCGGCACCGCCGAACAGACGGTCGATGATCGTGAACGTAATCGACGGGTCGACCTCGAGAATTGCCGACCCCTTCAACGGATCCATGTTAATGAGCGAAAGCGTGGTCGGGTTCGGTATCGAGCGGATAAATTCTTCGTAGGTCAGCTGGTCCACCGACTGAACGTGCACAGAAACCATCGCGCGCAGCTTTGCCGACAGCGCCGTTGTGGTCAGACGCGCGAAGGTTTCGTGCATCATCTGTACCGTACGGATCTGGTCTTTCGAGAACTTGTCCGGGCGCTTAAAGTCGTAGATCTTGACTTTTTTCTGCTCGGCCTGCGTGGCCGAAAAATCTTCTTGCTGCGCGTCGCCCGAAGATATCGCCGAGAGCAGCTGGTCTATTTCGTCTTGCGAGAGAATATCAGTCATGTGTTTTCCTTACAAACGCCGTCATTTTGCCTTGCAGAAAAATCAATCTGCCAACCTCGACTCGATACCCGTAATTTGCCATAAGGTATCGCGCTTCGTCAAATAATATGTCGTTAAATAATCGCGCTCGAAACCCTCGACGTCGCGGCGCGCGCGGACACGTACCTGCGCCGTATCGCCCCCCTCGCGCGTCTCACCCGCGAGCACACGAAACTTGATGAGCCTGTGCGAACCGCGGCCGCTCAGGTACTTGCGGAACTCGGCAAGCGCGCTCATGCGGTCTTCACCCGAATCGTTGGCGTAAAGACGCGAAAACTCGGGATAGTCGCGGATAATGTCTTTCAGCGAAACATACTTGAAATACTGCGACCAGTTTTTGGTATATTCGGCCGAAAGCATCAGGTATACGATTTCGCGCGCGCTGACATGCAGGGTTTCAGTCGCGGCGTCAGCGAGGTTATCCTTCTCTTTTTGAACCTCGCGGCTGCGGTCATAAATCAGCTGCAAAGAACTCGTCGAAGGCAGAAAATAGCGCTCGGCCTGCAGAGGGTTCGGGTAAAAATGCGCGCTGATATCGAGGCTCTTAAGCCGCGGCGAGAAATCCTCCCAATCGACATAGTCGGCGAGTTTGATGCGCTTTTCGTACTTTTCGCCCGCATGGATAATCAACTTGCGCATCGGGTAGGTTTCACCGGTGTATTTTGTATGGTGCGGGTCGCGCCAGTCGGATGTCCCCCGATAGTACATCTCCTCTTTAACGTTGAGAGACTTGCCCTCGTGGTCACGCGCGATGATGGTGAAATTGCGTAGCGGGTTTTCGTGCAGGTATACTGTAATGGGATACGCGCCCTCGTTGACCAGCGACACGTTAA
>JAFLED010000122.1 GCA_017302045.1 Spirochaetota bacterium | reverse complement strand
GCGACCCCGTCGGATGGTGTCGCTGGTTTAGACAATGCGTTCGCGAATACATTCAACTTTACCTGGTCGGGTATACCCGCCGATACAACGGAAATCCGTATTCAGGTTTGCCGTGATTCGGCATGTACGAATCCTCTCGCGACAATGACCAACGGCGTACAGCTCTGCTCAAGCGCAGTCACCTGCGCAGCAACAACCTCGTACACGCTCAATGGAGCGTGTGCAGGGCAGAGTTGTATCAAGCCCGTCAACGGTGCGGATTATTACGCGCGCCTGCGCGTCACTGACTCGATTGGCACAATCAGCAGTTTTGGCACGATTTCGAGCGGCAAAAAAATCGTCGGCGGCATAACGGGAGTTATCCGTGATACGTTTAATAATCCGGTCAACGGCGCCACGGTGAATCTCTATCAATCGGATTGCAGCACTCTCGTCGGCCCCGGCGGCGCCATAACGACGACAGCAAGCGGTGTTTTTACCTTTACGAATGCCGCCTACGCGGTACCGATTTTAACGGCTTCGTCTGGGTATTGCGTCAAAGCATCCTCGGGTGCGGCGCAGGGGCAGAAGACACAGATCAATGTCGATGCAGGCGTGAATACAGATATCGGGTCGCTCTATATCGTCAATACCACGGGCCGCGGCTGTATCATCGGTTCTCTCGTCGAAGGCTCATCGGGCTCGCAGATGCTGCTCTCGAACGCAACATTCACGCTGAAAGATTTCACCGGCGCGACAATTTCCGGAGCGCCGAATCTCGACCCGGACGGCAAACAATTTGCGTTCCCGGCAAGTTGCGTCACGAGCTGGGGAGCGGCGCCCTATACGAGCCCGACCTATTATTATTCCGGCGATTCGAATTGTTCGCTGGCAACCGGCAATTGTCTGAATTCAGGGATTTATTCACTCGATGTCAGTGTGCCGAATTATTATTCGATTACAGAATCGGCGATTGGCGTGACCTCGAATGCCACCATTCACACGGGCTACCTGCCTATGGTCGGTACGTTTGCCTCGGGATCCAAGCAAATCAAAGTGATTGCGACCTGGGGTACGGGGGTAAAAGATTTAGACCTGCACGTTGTTGGGCCGTCCTCCAATGCCTTTGATTGCCAGCCCTATAACGAAGCCGCGATACAAAACGCCAATGGTGCGCTCAGTAAATTTCATGTCTACTTCCAGCAAAAATATTGTGCTGAAACCGGTACGTTTGCGCCTGTAGGTTCGACCCAGCTCGCCGTAGACGATACTTACGAATACGGCCCCGAAATCATCAACTTTTACCAGGGCTTTGTCGACGGTACCTACAAGTTTTCAATCTTCAATAACGATACGGTGATCGCGAACTGGAATACATCGAAGGCGCGTGTCTATATCTATGCAGGTAACTATTTTACCGGCGGCGGCGGGCTGATAAAAACGATTACAAATACGGCGAGTTCTGCGAATTCAACATGGAAGCCATTCAAACTTGTAGTCAGCGGTACGACGCTGACTATCGACGACAATGCCGGCAGCACCTATGGTTTCGTGAGTCTCACGAGTGCCCAGGTTAACGGTGTCTCAGACGGATTAACCGCAGGCGGAGCGGTTTCAGGCGTATCTCCGGCTGACCCGAACACCGATCCGGGGCTCTATTTGAACGGTACAACCGCCGCCGGCGGTGCCGGCCCCCTCGACTGGTAGCCCCGAATAAATCTTGCCCGCGTCTTGGCACCATCTATGCTGGTGTCTCGCGATGGATCTTTCCAAGTACGACATCGGTCCCTTTCACGACGAGATGTTCGTCACCGCGGGTAATCCGCGTGCGCATGCGCAGGCGATCGCGCGCAAACTCGCGGCGATGAGCCTCGCCGAGCTGAAAGAATGCCAGCTGACTTCGGAAACAGCGTTACGCCGCCTGGGTATTACGTTTAACGTTTATGGCGCCGAGGGCGCGCAAGAGCGCATCATGCCCTTCGACGTCATACCGCGCGTCATTGCGGCCGAGGAGTGGGATTATCTTGAAAAGGGGCTCGTGCAGCGGATTACCGCGCTCAATCTTTTTCTCGAAGATCTCTACCACGACAAGCAGATTATCCGCGACGGTATTATTCCCGCCGATGTGATTTATTCGAGCAAGGGTTATCTCAAAGAGTGCGAGGGGTTTAGTCCGCCGAAAAAAATCTGGGTGCATATCACGGGCACCGATCTCATCTGCGACCGCCATGGGCGCATGCACGTGCTCGAAGATAACCTGCGCTGCCCGTCGGGCGTCAGTTACGTGCTCGAGAACCGCGAGCTGATGAAGGGCATTATGCCCGACATGTTTTATGCGGGCGATATTCGGCCCGTGTCGGATTACCCCTTTCACCTGAGCCAACTCATGCAGTATGTGTCGGGTAAAGACCGCCCTGTCATGGCGCTGTTGACACCGGGCATCTATAACTCCGCGTACTTTGAGCACTCGTTTCTTGCGCAACAAATGGGCATCGAACTTGTCGAGGGGCGCGACCTGATTGTACAGAACGAAAAGCTGATGATGCGCACCACGCAGGGTTTGACGCAGATCGACGTGCTCTACCGCCGCATCGACGACACATTTATCGACCCGACGGTGTTTAATCCCGATTCGGTGCTGGGGGCCGCAGGCATGTTCGGCGCCTACCGTTCGGGCAATCTTGCGCTCGTCAATGCGCCGGGCACGGGTGTCGCCGACGACAAGGTGGTCTATGCCTATGTGCCCGACATGATTAAGTATTATCTTAAAGAAGACATGATTATCCCGAATGTGGATACGTATCTCTGCTGGCGCGACCGCGACCGCGATTATGTGCTGAACAACATCGAAAAGCTTGTGGTGAAGGCTGCGAACGAGGCGGGCGGTTACGGTATGCTCGTCGGGCCGCATTCGACAAAGGCGCAGCAAGAAGATTTTAAACAACGCGTTGCGGCAAACCCGCGCAACTATATAGCGCAGCCGACCATCTCGCTTTCGCGCACGCCGACGCTGATCGGCGACGCGCTCGAAGGGCGGCACGTCGATCTTCGGCCATACATACTCTATGGGGAAAAAATCCACATCATACCGGGTGGATTAACTCGGGTAGCGCTCAAGCAAGGTTCGCTGGTGGTAAATTCGTCGCAGGGCGGCGGTTCGAAAGACACCTGGGTGATGAGATAATGCTAAGTCGTGCGGCGGAAAACATCTTCTGGCTCAATCGTTATCTCGAGCGCGCGGATAACTACGCGCGCTTCATCGACGTGAATCTGAACATTTCGCTCGAGATGCCGCCGAGCTATGCAAGCCAATGGCTGCCGCTGGTCGAAACGACCGGCGATACCGAGTTATTCCACGAACTTTACAAAGAAGCGACGGCAGAGAATGTCATCCGCTTTTTGGCGACCGATACGCGCAACCCGAATTCGATACGCTCGTGCCTCAACATGGCGCGCGAAAATGCACGCATCGTGCGCGAGATTATTTCGATTGAAATGTGGGAGGCGATCAACGCGCTCTATCTCTGGGTGCAGAATCTGCATGTCGGCGCGTATATCACCGGTGGCAGCCAGGGCTCGTCCGCGCCGGGTAACTTGTCGCCCGCCGCGCTCATCGATTTTTTCAAAGAGATCCGCAAGAATGTGATGCTGTTCTATGGCACGATGGAAGATTCGATCGCGCATGGCGAGGCCTGGCATTTCGGCAGGTTGGGGCGCTTTCTCGAGCGCGCCGATAAGACCGCGCGCATTCTCGACATGAAGTATTTTATTCTGTTGCCGAAAGTTTCGGATATCGGTACATCGCTCGATCAGCTGCAGTGGGCGGCGCTCCTCAAGTCGACGGGTGGCCTGCAGGTCTACCGCCGTCAGTACGGCCATATCGATCCGCACAACATTACGAAGTTTCTGATATTCGACCGCCAGTTTCCGCGTGCGATCAAGTACTGCCTGATCTGGATCAACCATTCGCTGCACGAGCTGACCGATTCGAAGACGTATTCGTTCAGCAACCCCGCCGAAAAGAAAGCGGGGTCGTTTTTGTCGGAGCTCGATTACAAAGATTACGAAGAAGTGCGCGTACAAGGGTTGCACGAGTTTCTCGATTACGTTCAGCAACGCTGCAATGAGATCGGTGGCGCGATAGGCGAGAAGTTTTTTTAAGGGATTTCCGTCAGGAAATTCATAGCAACCACCAGATCCCAGAAAAGTGAAGGGCAGGCCGCTTCGGCCGCTTTAGCAGCAACTTGCGCTGCGCAAGTTGCGCGACCCGTCTTCGGGTCTCTGCTTCAGAGGCCTTTTGCTTTTTGGGGTTTTTAATCCGGTGGCTTACTTGGGGCGTCACCTGGTGGTTGCTAGTTCGTTTCAAGTGCCTTTTTAAGCATCTCCTAACCTCAATCCGCGCCTAGCTTCAACGCTAACAATCCCACTTTTTTCAAAAAACTAACATTTTCTCACAAAACACATAAAAACAGCTTTACGTATAAACACGTATGCATAAATATGTATTTATGCGAACCACCATTGACCTCCCGGTGGATATTTATCGTAAAGCGAAGGCTGAAGCGGCCCTGCGCGGCGTGAAGCTGCGCGATATGGTGGTGACGAGCCTCTCTCGGGAGCTAAATCGGGCCGATAGCGCCCTCAATCAGGGCGGCAGCGTCCGAATCGAAGAGTTCATGGCCTCTTTAGATGAGCTGAGCGGGCAGGTGGGGCAATCCCCCGCGAGTCCTTTAGGTCAGCTTATGATGCAGCGCAATATGCCTCAGGGGGCGGCTGAATAGGTTATGATCGGCGCCCGCAAGCTGACGATTGATGCGAGTGTTTACCTCGCTGCGCTCGAAAACCCCGCTTCCGGGGTGAACGAGGCGCGCGTCTTCTTGCGCCAGGTGCTTTCTGAGGGTTATGAGCTGCATCTGCCGCGTCTCTTTTTGCTCGAGCTGATTATTTCGCTGCGCACGCTGCTGAATGTAAAGTCTGTCTATTCGACGCTCGCGCGCCAGTGGGCGATTGCTGAGAACGTGCGCTGGCTCGATGCCGACAGCGCCTTTACGCGTGCGGCCTGCGAGCTCGCCGATCAGGGTGACCTGCGTGTGTCAGACGCGATTTATGCCGTAACGGCCCGGGTTTCAGGTGGGGTGCTGGTGAGCCTCGACCCCGCGATGCTTGAGCGCGTCGGCGAGCATGTGTCTGTTTTTACTCCTGCCAGCTTTATTGGTCAAATGACAACGACGCAAAAGCCTGGGGTATCTGCGCCGGATGTCCCTCGCGCCGCCGCCGGCACCCCAGGTTCTTCATCCGCTGAAATTCCCTCGGGGGATGCTCAAGTTCGTCCGATGTCTGATACAGAGGAAAAGGACTCATGATAACAGAAACAGGGCTTTGGGGCCGTACACAATATATGCTCGAAAAGGGCATGGATGTGGCACAGATGAGACATAAGGTTTTCGCGGATAATATCGCGAATGCCGATACGCCGCATTTCAAGCGCAGCGAGGTGGGTTTCGAGGCCGAGCTGCGCCGCGTCATCGATCTCGAAAAGCACATCGAAGAAAACGCGATACCCGCGCGCATGACAGACGAAAAACATATTCCGTTCTTTCGTTCGCGCGATATCCGCGACGTGCAGGTGAGGCAGCATATCGATTACAACTCGACGATGCGCAACGACGGTAACAACGTCGATCCCGAGCACGAGGTCGCCGAGCAGACAAAGAACCTCATGACCTATCAGGCGCTGACGACGCTGATGAACCATAACTTTCGCACGATTGGTATCGTGAACAGGGTGGCATAAGATGTTTGAAGCAGTTAACATAGCCTCTACGGGTCTTTCGGCGCAGCGCCTGAAGATGGACGTCATTTCAAATAACATCGCGAACGCTTCGACGACGCGCACGAACGAGGGCGACGGCGCTTACCATAAGCAGCGCGTCGTCATGCAGCCGGTGAATACACGCACCCGTTGGAAATCCCCCGTGTACCCTTTCGGCTTACGTGCGGGCGACGGCGAAGGTGTGCGCGTCTCTAAAATCGAGCGCGATGAGACGACACCGATGCGCCTCGTGTTCGATCCTTCGCACCCCGACGCGATCAAGGTCGGCCCGAAGAAGGGTTATGTCGAATACCCCAACGTCGATATCGTATCCGAGATGGTCGATATGATTGCCGCGAGCCGCAGCTATGAGGCGAACTCGCAGGTCATTCAGGGCGCGAAGTCGATGTTTCAGTCGGCAATACAGATAGGAAGAGCATGATAAACAAAGACACGACCTTGCCACGGGCTATAGCCCGTGGCCAACAAGAGGAGAGGGCCAATGCTACCCATCACTGAAAATTTCTTCCACCAGAATAACGTGAACGGCGACTATGTCGCGCTGAAGACCTCTGACGCGCGCCACAACAATGGCCGCGCAGTCAAGGTGCTCGGTGAAGATCCTGCGAAAAATTTTTCCGACGCGCTCGTCATGGCGCTCGAAAAAGTGAATGAGCAACAGGTCTCGGCCGAAACGCTGGGGCAGAAAGTGGTCTCCGACCCGAAAGGTGTCGAAGCGCATACGCTGATGATTCAGGCAGAAAAAGCGCGTATGTCGCTGACGCTGGTCAAGAACATCGCCGACCTGGCGGTGCGCACTTACCGCGAATTATCTAACCTGAGATAACCTGAGGTAACATGAGAGCGAAGATGCAAAAAAATTTCTCTCCGGTGTGCGGGGCCGTCATGCGGCTCCGCGCACGGGAAGTATGCCTGCATCTTCGCCCGCAATTTTATAATAAGAAGAGACATAATAAGGAAATATAAGGAGTTCCCATGCCACCGTTTGTAAAAAATATTCTCGATCGCCTCAAAACGCTTTCGGGAAAACTCGACACCACCAAGAAGATTATCCTCGGCTCTGCCGCCGCGGTTGTGATCGTCGCTTTGGTGATCATCGGTAACGTCTCTTCGGAGAAATCGAGCGTTGTGCTCTTTAAAGGCATGGAGACGAAAGATTTTGCCGCGGTGACTGCGAAGCTCGGCGAGATGGGTTTTCATTACACCACTTCGGGCACCGATACGATTTATATCTCACCCGACAAAAAGAACGCGGCGATGGTGGCATTGGCGCAGGAACAATTGATTCCGCAGGGTGTTCATGGCTGGGATCTCTTCGATATCGACAAATGGTCTGAGACGCAGTTTGAAAAAGAAGTCAAACACCAGCGCGCGCTTTCGGGGGCGATCGCGCAGACGCTCAAGAATGTGAAGGGTGTCGAGAGCGCGCAGGTGAATCTCGCGATTCCGGCACCTGAGCTTTTTCAGGAAAAAGCCGAGCCAACGACGGCGGCGGTATTGTTGCAATATAAACCCGGCGTAGAAAAACTTTCGGTGAAGGAGATCAAAGGTATCGAGAACCTGGTGGCGCGTTCTGTACCTGGCCTCAAGAAAGAACATATCACCATCGCAGGCCCCGACGGCGAAACCATCAACGACCTCGACAACGAGGCAGATCGCGCGAAAGCCGAGATGAAAGACGTCGAATCGAAACTGCGCATTCAAGAGAGCCAGCGCACGAAGCTCTTGGCCGATATTCGCAAGTCGCTCACGAAATTCTATGGCGAAGGTGTCTATGGCGACCGCTACGACGTGGTGCGCCTCGAAGCAAAGCTGCGCTGGGATAAAGAAGAACTCGAAAAGAACGAAGTCAGCCCCGTGGTGATGGTTGAGGATGACCCACGCACGCCATACTCTGAGCGTGTCGTGAAAGACTCACTGAAGGTCTCGTCGAAGACAACTACCGAAGAATTCGAAGGCAATGGCTTCACGCCTGAAGGCCCGGCCGGTACCGAGCCGAACATCCCCCCCGGATACAAAGACCGCGATTACCAGAAGGCAAAGTATACAAAAAAAGAAGATATCGAGAACAATAAGTTCAACGAGACTCACCGCAAGATCAAAAAACAGCCGTGGGAACTCGAGCGTGTAAACCTCGCAGTGCTGCTCGATGGTAAGTGGGAGCGCCTCGGTATCAAGGCCGACCAATCGGGGTATGAGCGTAAGTACATGGGCGTGAGCGACGAAGAATTGCTCAAAGTCACCGACGTGCTCAAAAAATCCATTGGTTTCGACATCGGCCGCGGCGACCAGATTTCGGTAAAACACCTGCAGATCGACCGCAGCAAACAATTTGAAGCAGAAGACGAAGAGTTGCGCGCACAGATCGCGCGGCGTAAACTTCTCATCGGTATCCTGATTACTCTGATTGCACTGGCAATTGCCTATGTCGCTTACATCTTCATCAAACGCGAGATCGAGCGCCGCCGCCGTCTGCGTGAAGAAGAGCTTGCCGCCCGCCAGGCGATGATGCGGGATGCCGCACTCCGAGCAATTGAGGAAGAAGGTGTGGAAGTAGAGCTCTCGATTGAAGAACAGGCGCGCCGCGCGATGATCGAAAACGCGATCAACCTCGCGAAAGAACGCCCTGAGGATGTCGTACAGCTCCTCAGAACATGGCTCTCTGAAGATTAAGAGGTAAACATGTCAACCGGAGCAAAAACAGAATTTAGCGGCAAACAAAAAGCCGCTATCTTTCTACTGACGGTAGGCCCCGACGTCGCTTCGGATATCATGAAGCGGCTGTCAGAGGCCGAAGTCGATACGCTGACCTACGAGATCGCGCGTCTCGATAAGATACGACCAGAAGATAAAGAAAAGGTACTGCAAGAATTCCAAGAGTTGATGATGGCTCAGGAATTCATCTCGCGCGGTGGTATCGACCAGGCGAGAGCGATTCTCGAAAAAGCGCTAGGTACCCAGAAGGCGATCGACATCGTTAACCGCCTGACCTCTTCACTGCAGGTTCGTCCGTTTGACTTCGTGCGCCGGCAAGACCCCGCACAGCTCTTAAACTTTATCCAGAACGAGCACCCGCAGACGATTGCGCTGATTCTCTCTTATCTCGATGCGCCGAAGTCGGCGCTCATTATGAGTTCATTGCCGCACCAGATACAGGCCGATGTGACGCGCCGTATCGCGAAGATGGACCGTACCTCGCCCGAGGTTCTGCGCGAGGTCGAGCGCGTTCTCGAACGTAAGCTCTCAACACTCTCTAACGAAGACTATACCATGGCGGGTGGTGTCGACGTGGTGGTCGAGGTTCTGAACAACGTCGACCGTTCGACAGAAAAGTCGATCATCGAAGCTCTCGAAGAAGAAGATCCCGAACTCGCAGAAGAGATCAAGAAGAAGATGTTCGTGTTCGAGGATATCGTACTTCTCGACGACAAGGCGATCCAGAAGGTTCTGCGCGAACTCGACAATCAGGATCTCGCGAAGGCGCTCAAGGCCGTCGATACCGAGGTGCAAGAGAAGATCTTCCGCAACATGTCGAAACGTGCCGCCGCGTTGCTGCGTGAAGACATGGAGTTCATGGGTCCGATTCGTCTCAAGGACGTCGAAGAGGCACAGCAGAAGATTGTGAATATTATCCGGAAACTCGAAGAGGATGGGGAGATCGTCGTTGCCCGGGCCGGGGAAGATGAACTCGTTCAATAATGGCTTGGGGGATGTCGATAATCGTACATGTGATTTGTGCCCGCAGGGTACAAATCACATGTACATAAACTGAATTATGTCACGTCTGGTATTCAATAACGCTGAAGTTGCGAAGCAGAATTCTGCTATCGTACTTGAATTGCCCGACCGCTATAAGAAATTTCAGCAGCTCGACGAACTCGCCGAGTTCGAGCTCGATGCCGAAGGCAATATTGTCGAGCAGTACACCGGCCCTTCGATCGAAGAGATCGAAGCCGAACTACAGCGCTACCGCGAAGAGACCGAACAAGAAATCAAAATCCGTCAGAAAGAGGCGGAAAAAGAATCGCAACGCATTACCGAAGAGGGCAAGGCCGAAGCCTTTCGCCTGATTCAGGACGCAAAAGAGAAGGCGCGTAAAGAAGAAGAGTCGGCGCGCCTGCAGTCGAGCCAGATCATCGAACGCGCGAAACTCGAAGTCGAGCGCATGGTGAAAGAAGCCGAGCTGCGCGTTCAGGATATCAACCACGAGGCTTACCAGAAGGGCTACAACGCCGGCCGTGAACAGGGTTATAAAGAGGGGATGGGGGAAGTCCGCCGCCTCATCGACCGTCTGGGTACAATCTTAGGTAACGCGATCGACGTTCGCGAGCAGATCATTAAAGAATCTGAAAAACTTATGGTTGAGATGATTCTCATGATCGCGCGTAAGGTTATCAAAGATGAAATCATCGAGCGTAAAGAGGTTGTCCTCAACAATATCCGTGAAGGTTTGGCTCGTATTAAAGAGCGCGACCGTATCGATATCCGCGTGAACTTCGCGGACCTCGAACTCACGACAGCGCACAAAGACGAAATCGTAAAAATGATGGAATCGCTGCGTAAGGTCAACATCTACGAAGATTCGCGTGTCGACCGCGGCGGTGTGATCATCGAGACAGACGTCGGTGCAATCGACGCGCGTATCTCGACCCAGCTTAAAGAAATCGAACAGGCAATTCGCGACGCGAAGCCAATGTAACCCATATGATCGCGCGCAACGTCAGCAAAGAAGTCAATCTCCTCGGCAAATATAGAGACATAATCCGGAAGACGGATACCATTCGTTCTTTGGGTTCAGTCGTCGAGATTCAGGGTAATGTCGTTCTGTCGAAAGGCCCCGAGGTGCGTCTCGGTGAGCTCTGCCACATTGAAGTCAATGCGACGATCGAGCGCTTCACACGCGAAGGCAAAGCGAAAGAAGAAAGTTATATTCTCGCCGAGGTTGTCGGCTTTAAAGACAGTATCGTGATTCTCGCACCGCTCGAAAAAATTGTGGGAGTTTCCCCGGGGTCGCGTGTCGTATCGACCGGCAACATGCCGTCGGTTTCGCTGACGCACGAAGTCTTGGGGCGGGTGATCGACGGCATGGGGCGTCCGATCGACAGCCGCGGTATGCTGGTCGAAGGGGAGAGCCGCGGCCTCTATGGCGATCCGCCCGATCCGCTGTCGCGGCCCTTGATTCGCACACCGCTGACGACCGGTGTAAAGGCGATCGATTCGCTTCTGACACTGGGGCAGGGGCAACGTATCGGTATCTTTGCAGGTTCGGGAGTCGGTAAGTCGACGCTTCTGGGCATGATCGCCAAATATTCCACGGCAGATGTGAACGTGATCGCACTCATC
>JAFLED010000121.1 GCA_017302045.1 Spirochaetota bacterium | reverse complement strand
TATGACCGATCGGCGAATAGAGAATCGTAAAACGCATGAATAGGTCGTCAAAACGCAGGCGAATGTGCCGCCGGCGCTGCAGGTACAATAGCTCGTTCGGGAACTGGATATAAATGCCGTTCTCGTTGGTCCTGAGGACCATGACCTGCGACATATAATAGCGATTGTAAGCCTCGAACTGCAAGACCGCGCGGCGCTCCTGGGTTTCCTGGAAGCCGTGTGCTGTCAGCAGAACCTCGTACTGGTCGATCTGCTCGCAGTGCGCGATGTAGACATAACCCGAATACCGGAAGTGGATACGCGTGTATTTCGCCTTTAAATAATAGAGAATATTGAGAATGCCGTAGTATGAATCTTCGGCATGCGCGTCTTCGAACGGGTCGACTTCGCGCTGTATCGGCGGGGGGCTAGCAAGCTCGGCCACCCTTCTATTTTCGGTGTTTGCGGGGGGCAAGTAAAAAGACCGGCAAAAAAAACTTGCCCGGCAAAGCGGGACATCCTACCTGCGACCATAAAATACAAGCGGGGGATTTATGGAAGAACTGCTAAAACGTATCGTGAACCTGGGCATCGGCGCCGCCAAAGGACTGGAGGATAACCTGCAGACCGCCTTCAAGGCCGCAGAACAGGGTATCAACGATCTGGTCTCAAAGGGCGACTCGTCGGGCGACGAAGCGGCGTCTAAGGTCAAAAAATTCGTGAATGACCTTCTGGTTTCGGTAAAGGACTATGAAACGAAGGCGCGCGAAATGTCGGATAACCTGACGTCTGCACTCAAAGAGTTTCAGACCAGCGGTAAGGGACGCGCCGAAGAACTACAGAAACGCATAGAAGAAATTACCCAGAATATTCGTGCCCGGATTCCGGGACAGGGATAGTTTAACGGAAAAACCCGGAATGCCCGGGACATAAACCTTTATCGGTCAGGGCGGCGGTGTGCCGCCCCTGCCGACTTACTTCTTTTTGTGGCGATTCGCGCGGCGCTTTTTCTTGCGCTTGTGGTTCGCGATCTTTCTGCGTTTTCTCTTACGGCCGCTGGGCATCCTTTACGGCTTTATTTAGAACGACACCGTGTAAAGACCTTTATAACCGCCGACATTGCGGTTGCGCGGCGTTATGCCCGCAATGCGCGTGAACGATAGAAAATAAATACGAAACGTACCGCCACGCCGTGAACATTATCAGCGATCTCAATTCATTGCCCGCAATTACCCATGGCTCTGTGGTTGTTATGGGTGATTTTGACGGCGTCCATTCGGGTCACGCGGCACTCATTGCTGAAACCGTAGCACGCGCACAGGCAGCGAGTCTCGATGCGGTGCTCGTGACATACGAGCCCAGCCCCAAGAAGATTCTGAAAAAACTCAAACACGACAGCCGCCTGACGACCTTCGACGAAAAAAAAGCGCTGCTCGGCGGCACGGGGCTGACGACGGTAGTGTTTTATCCCGTCACCGCGGCGACGCTCAAGATATCAGCGCGTACTTTTTTGCGCGATTTTCTGCTGGCACGCCTCAAAATGCGTTGTCTGGTCATGGGGGGGGATCACCACTTCGGCCATAACCGGCGCGGCAATGCGCGCTATCTCGCCGCTGCTCAACAGCGCTATGGCTTCGAACTCAAAATTGTCGACGAGCAGATTACCGACGGCCAACGCACCTCGTCGTCGCGCATGCGCGCGGCGCTCAGCGAAGGCGACACCGAAACAGTTTCACGCATTCTGGGCCGCCCCTACTCTGTCGCCGGCGAAGTGCTGCATGGTGAACGCCGCGGCAGTCAGCTTGGGTTCCCCACCGCGAACATCGCGCTCGACCCTGAAAAACTCTTACCGTTAACAGGGGTCTATTCGGGTACGGTTGTGCTGCCCGGCGGGCAAAGGGTCGCGGCTGTTGCGAACCTCGGCCATAAACCCACCGCAGGGGAGTTTCCGCTGGGGCTCGAAGTGCATCTCCTCGACTTCAGCGGCGATCTTTATGGCAAAACACTGTTATTCGAATTTAACCGACGCATCCGGGGTGAGCAGAAATTTAACGGCTTAGACGCGCTGAAAGCCCGGATTGCACAGGATGTTCATCTCGCCCGCGAACATGCGAGCGGGGCCAAAAAAATGTCGTATTTTTGAGGTTGTATGCGTATATTCATATACGTATGCCGACCATCTTTCACCGATGGATTTTATGCGCTCTCGCCGCGGTGAGTCCCCTTGCGGCCGGCGACGTCGTGGGCACCTTACTCAAAGATTCGGTAGCTACCTTTTCAGACTCGTATGACCTTATCTATTATTCGGTGCGATCGGCGCTGAAACGCGACCTGCGCGAGCAGAGCAAAAGCATTGAAAAAGAGGCGGCGCTGAGTAACGAGCGTATCGACGCCTATCTTGAGTCGCGTGGTATCGTCACCCGCCGCGACCGCCAGCCGATTACGCGCAGCGATTTTGCGCGCATGATTTTTCAGCGTTTCGACCTGCCACGCGGTTTTTTTACGAAATTATTCGGGAGTTCGTCGTGGTATTACCGCGACGCGGTGCGCGCTGGCCTTTTCAGCGAAAGCGATCAGAGCGACGGCACGATGTCTACACGCGAAATGTTATCTGTATTCACGCGCGCCGAACAGCTGAGCCGCGCGCGTTGAGAGCTTTAATTGTGGCGAATGCCTAAAAGACCAAAACCGTAAGCCCTAAAACTTGCCTGCGGCAAGTTCACGGCTAAAGCGGCCAGCGATTTGCTGACAAACCGCCTTGCCGGCTTACGCTTTTGGATTTACTGAAGTTTGATTCTTAATAACTTTTAGGCATTACGCTAGGTGCTTGCCTAAAATCGTCTTGTAGTGTTCTTTCGGTGCCGCGCCTACAGTTCTGTCGACGAGTTCGCCGTTTTTAAAGATCATGAGCGTCGGTATGCTGGTGATGCCGAATTTCATCGCAGTATCGGGGTTTTCGTCTACGTTCATTTTCACGATCGAAACTTTTTCACCCATCTCTTTTTGCAGGTCTTCGAGTACCGGGGCCACCATACGGCAGGGGCCGCACCACGGAGCCCAAAAATCGACCATGACAACGCCGCCAGAAGTCTTAGTTTCGAAGCTCTGATCTGTAATTTCCTGCACGAGACCCATTTTTTATACCACCTTTTGCTAATCCGCAGACTAGTTAATCACTTGACGCTTTATTTTCTACAGCGAGTATACTAAAGTCAGGCCCGGAAAGCAAAATTTTATTAGGAGCGCATCTCTAAATCATGTCTGATAGATTCCGCAGTTCCCGGGCCCGCGAGCGCCGCAGCAGCGGCCGGGCGCTCACCGTTGCCATTATTCCCTCTTCAGGCGGCCATAAGCGCGAATGGCGGATATCCTACGCGACGATCTACTTTTTGCTGGCGCTGTTTTTATCGACGGTCAGCCTCATTGCCTTTGCGCTGCTGCGTAAGGCACCGCTCGACGCCGACAAAAAAATATCTTCAGAACTGGCCGCCGCCTGGCTGGCCCGCTGGGAAATTCTCGAAAAAGGTAAAGAGCGTATCACCGCAAATCTCGACGATTTAAAAACGGTCGGCGATGAATATTTCGAAGCGATTTTCAAAACCCGCCCTAACCTCGGCGACGTTTCGGGTGTCAGTGCCGCGGCCGAACAAAACGCGAAGATTATGCCACTCATGAGCGTGATGCGTATTCTCACCGCGCGCGAAGACGCTTATATTCACATGCCGATCGGCATCGCCATCCATTCAAACCAGATCACTTCGCTTTATGGCAGCCGCGCCGACCCTTTCGGCATGCAGGCAAGTTTTCACGCGGGCATCGATTTCGCCGCAGGTACGGGCACGCCGATATACGCGACCGCAGACGGGGTGGTGCTGAGCGGCAGCGACGAAGCCGACTCGAGCCTCGGCAAGAATGTGAAGCTGCTGCATAAATTCGGCTTCATCACGGTCTACGCACACATGGATTCGGTCAACGTCAAAAAAGACCAAAAGGTAAAACGCGGCGATCTGATCGGCGCAGTCGGCACGACAGGCCGCTCGACGGGGCCGCACTTGCACTACGAAATACATATCAAAACGATCGAACCCGAAAACTGGTTCGAGCTGACGTACAACCCGATGCCGTTTATTCGGGAGCAGTTGTGACCCTGCCACACGGAGGTGGCGGGGTTGGCGGCGACAAGGATGTCGCAAAGCCAACCGGGGCGCAAGGAGGCGCTAGAGTCGGCGATGCCACGGATGTCGCAAAGCCCTCTGTTTTCATCTGGGGCATGGGTCTCATTGGCGCCTCGCTCGGTCTGCGCCTCAAAGAAGCGGGATACCAAGTTTCGGGCTCGGTGCGGTCAGAAAAAAGCCGTGCCCAACTCGTTGCCATGGGCTTTGCTGACATTGCTGTCGGCGAAGCCGAGTCGCTCGCCGCTTTGCAAAAGGCGGATATCCTCGCTTTGGGGCTCAACCTGCCCGACTGTTATGGCGTGATCGATAGAGTTCTCGCCGACAGCGCGCTCGCACAACGCCTGACGATCTTTGACATGTGCTCGACGAAGGCCGAGATTTGCGAATTCATGCGCACCAAACATGCGGGCGCGCGCTTCGTGGGCATTCACCCGATGGCGGGCAAAGAAACCACCGGCCCCGCGGCGGCCGAAGCAAAGCTGTTCGAAGGTGCAACGGTATTTGTGATTCCGCATCATGACGCCGCGGTCACCCAAAGCGTCACGACACTCTGGCAAACCTGCGGCGCACGCACCGCGGTCATCGACCCGGCGGAACACGACCGCACCATGGCTTATGTGAGTCATGGCCTGCACCTCGTCGCCTGCATTATAGCAGAGATGAGCGGCGATGTTTTTAATCCGGACCTCGGGGTTTACCCCGCCGCGGGCAGCTTTCGCGACATGACGCGCATCGCTGGCAGTTCCGGAGAGATGTGGCGCGACATTACATTCAGTAATAAAAAGAACGTCGCGGCGTGGCTGCGTAAGCTCGGCCGCGAAGCGACAGAACTCGCCGACGGCATCGAATCTGGCAGCGCCGATATTCCCGTGTTATTTGCAGAAGCCAAAAAGGCCCGCGACCGGATTATGCGTAAGTAGAAAAGCCCGTAGTTTCCGGTTTCTCAGTATCTGTCTTTTGCTCTTCGTTCGCGGCGCTCACCGGTGCCGACGGCGTCTTTTTGCGCTGGGCACCTTTGCGTTTTCCCGAACCGGCGCTGTCAGCGTAATCGGGATTATGGTATTCTTCGGCAGAGAACAGGTCGTCCTGAAAATCTCTGGACTCGGGTGCGTTGACGCTCTGGTCGCGCAAAATCTGGTCGCGCTGCGCGTCTTCATTCGCAAGCATGCCAGCGACATGCGGCTTTTCAAGGCGCACTGCTTCGGAGCGCGCCGCTTCGTATGAGTTTTGGATTCCTACCTGTAGGTCGAGCGGCTTCATCGTAACTGCCTCTAACGAATCACGTCGCTGTAGCGCCCCTTGCGGCGGTTTTTCTGGAAGTGTTTATCGTCTTCGCCTGGAGGCACATAAGCGACGATATTGATACGACCCGCCTCTTCGACGAATGTAACATTATTGTATTCATCCTGCACTGAGAAAGAGGCGCCGTTAATTTCGATTGTAACGCCGGGGAAAACTGTCTTCTCGACATGCACCGCACCGAGCGCATTCGAATCTTTCATGAATTCTGAAATGTTCGCGGCTTCGCTGAAGGCTTCGCGCAGGCGTTCTTCGAGTTTCTCTTTGAAGGCGAGCGTCTTGACCAGCTGCTCTTCTTTGGCTTCGCTGAAGGCTTCGGGCGCCGCGGCCCTTTGCTGCTGCAACGTTTTGAGGTTGATCTCGGCCTGCTCGATTTTTTCTTTCAGCTGTTTTTCGATCTGCGCGATCTGCTTCATCTGCTGCATCGCACGCGGGTTGACTCCCGCGATCACCTTCGTCGGCGTCGCGGCCATCGCACCGAGCGATTTCACGCGTACGACACCACCGCAGATAATCTCGCCACCCACAAGCTGTGCGCGTTTACCGTTGCAGACGACATTGCCGCCGGCATAGACCTTCGAGTGCATGATATTTTCGCCCATGACGACATCGCCTTCGGCCATACACGTCGCGCTTTGCAGAAATTTACCGTAAACATTGCCGGCAGTCGATTCGACCTGTGCGTTATCGCGGCCGATGATACCCTGCCGCACGATAATATCTCCTTCGGCTTCGACATAAGCCTTTTGGATCGTGCCGGCGACTTCGATGCCACCTGCTGCCTTGACATGCATGTTGTCTTCGATGCTGCCCGTAACCATGATCGAACCCAGAAAGGTAATGTTACCGGTAGTGATGCCGACGTCGCCGTTGATCGTGAACATATCGTGCACACTGAGAATGCCGCCGCGGTAAAGTACCTGGCCGTTCTTTTCGGCAAGCAGGCGTTTGCCATCGTCAGAAAGCATTGTGCCCGGGCCCGGGCGTATCGTAACGGGATTGCCGTTCTTAGCCGGTGTGATTTTATTGAAGAGGTCGCGGCCCTCTTGCCCGCGCTGTGCCGGTACGAGTTCGGCGAGTACCTGACCCTGCACCACATTCTCGACGAGGTCGCGATCCATGAAGTCGACGCGGCCGGTTTCATCTTCTTTGAATTCGACCTTCTTATCGATGCGCACCTTGTAATCGACGTAACCGTCACGGCCATTGACCGCCGCCTTGCCTTCGGCGACGATGATCGGCGTCGAATAGACCTCTTCTTCGAGCGCTTTTTCGATTACACTCTCGCGAAAACCAAACTGCACTCCGTTGGCCTTGAGCGCCTGCATGATATCGGCAACCTGCAGGTGGCGGCCACCGGGGCGCGGGCGCGTCATCTGCAGCGTCGCACGCATATGGTCGGCCGAAATTTCGACCTGCAGCTGCGAATCGGCATCTGGTTTGGGCGTCCATTCGGCGATTTTGAGCTGCTTGCCGCTTTTCGCACGGATTTCACTTTCTAAACGCCCCTTGTCGTACGCCGTGACTCCGGCTAAGCGTAACTTCTCGAGCGCCTGCGGCATGGTCACAGCCTGACCGTCGCCGACGGGCGGCCTTACCGTAACATAAACGCCGGTGCGGTAGATGCGCACGAGTATTTTACCGTCGGCATTGATCGCAATCGGCGCATCGTCGGCCATCGCCGCCTGCGCCATCGCGCCGGTGAGCGAGACATTCATGTCTTCGAGATCGCTGAAACGTGTATCTTCTTTTGCCTTGAAGACATGCACGCGGTAAGGTAATTTTCTAAGACCAAAAAGCTGAGAGCCGCCGCGGTTCAGAATCTTGTAATCGAGCTGCAGCGGATCTTTCTGCATTTCGACTGCGGCAAGGCGCAGCGCCTGCTTCACCGAATCGGCGACAACGATAACTTCGTTGGGCGGCCGGTGTTTCGCCTCGTGCAAAAGCTCTTCTTCGTTATCGAGCGCGAGAATGATTTGTCGTAGTTGATCTGCTGCCGATGCCATAGTTATTCGCTTTTCTGTTTTTCGATGAGCTGTACCATTCCCTTATACTCCTGCGCTTTGTCTGAGTCGGGATAATACTTCAACAACTTATTGAATTGTTCGAGCGCCTTCTCTTTATTCTTTATTTTGCGGTAATAGAGGTATCCCAGGCGCTCTAACGTCGCCCGGTCTTTCGGGTTTTGTTGCAGATATTCGGCGTAAGTTTTAGCCGCCTTTTCATGCTGCCCGCTTTCTTCATAACTGGCCGCCAGCGGCATCACGACATCGCGCGTGTTTTCCTGTCTTTTCGCGGCCTCAAAATATTCGATCGCGCTCTGGTGTTTTTTCTGTTTAAACAGTGTGTTGGCGAGATTATAGTTCGCCTCATAAGACCCGGGCTCGAGCAGAGCCGCCTGGCGGTAGGCATTTTCTGCCTGGTCGTATTTCTGCGTCAATGCGGATATCCTGCCCAGGTTGAGCCAGCCTTTATAATAGCGCGGGTCTTTCTGCACGCTCGTCCGGTACTGTTTCTCCGCACCGGCATTTTCCCCGGCCTCTTCGAGCAGCTTGCCATAGGTGTAATGCAGGTCTGCCGGCGAATCTTCGCGGATCACCTTCGCGAGCGCACGGTCGGCACCCGCAGGGTCGCCGAGCTTGTGGTACGCGAGCGCGAGATTGAACGCCGCCTCATAGTGCTGGGGTTTTTCCGCCAGCACCTTGCTGAAGGCGTCTTTCGATTCCGCATACTTTTTCTGTTTCAGCAGAATCTCCCCTTTCTGGTATTCGACGTCTGCGCCACCGCCGGCCTTCGCGAGTTCGGCAAGCGCTTCGTCGTATTTTTTATTCTTCTTTAAAATAATCGCGCTGTTGAAATGCGGCTGCGTAAGACTGGTGTCCGTTTCCGCAGATTTTTTATACGAAGCAAGCGCGTCGCTGGTCTTGCCCTGCTTTTCCTGTGCGAGGCCGAGCGAATACTGCGCCGGTGCGAATTTCGCATCGCTCGCGACGGATTTTTTGAAATGCCGCTCGGCGTCGCCGAATTTCTGTCCCTGGTAATAGAGGCGGCCCAGGTAATAATTCGCTTTTGCGTGTTCGGGTTCTTTTTCGAGCACGCGGCGGTATTCTGCCATCGCGGCATCTTTCTTACCCTGCGCGTCGAGTGTACGTGCGAGATAGAAACGCGCGTCGTTGTTCGTGGGGTCTTTCTCGAGCGCTTTTTTGAAATACGCTTCGGCGCCGGTATAGTCTTTATCTGCAAAGGCCTTTTTGCCTGCCTCGATATCTTTCGCGGCATTACCGTTACCGTCGCCCTTGCCTGCCCCCTTACCTGTATCTAAACTTTCGCCTTTTTCCGAACCGCTCGCATTATTATTGCCATTGCCTTTATCTGCCGAACCACTGCCGGGTTCGCCTTTGTCACCGCTGCCCGAATTTCCCGGGCCGCTGTTGCCGTTGCCGTCGCCCGAACCTGGGCCACCTGTCCCTGCGGTGGCACTACCGGGACCGCCCGTGCCATCGCCTTTACCGGGGCCACCTTTGCCTGCGGAAGCAAGTTCGTTATAGAGCGCATTATATTTCGCGCGCAACTCGCCATTGCGTCCGTCGCCTTGCAGCGCCGCGCGGTAGAGCTCGAGCGCGCGTTTCTTGTTGCCTGCCGCAAGTTCTGCGTCGCCCATCGCCGCGAGAATCTTCGGATTTTTAGGATCCAACGCGTAGGCCTTCTTCAGCTCCGCGAGATATCCGTCATTATCGCCGAGCTTCTTGAGTAGCTTTGCATACTCGTAACGCAGAGCGGCATTATTTGGGTCGAGCGCGAGCGCTCTTTGGTACGCTTCTTTGGCCTTATCGTAATCTTTAGTGCGCACATAACCGCGCGCGAGATTGCGGAAAGCCGTCGCATTCGTCGGGTTGCGGCGCACACCCATCTTCAGCCATTCGAGCGCGGCTTTTTTATTTCCCTTTTTAAATTCCTGGTTTGCGAGCAGCGCATAGGTTTCGGGATCTTTCTCGTCGAGCTCCATCGCCCTGAGGTAGGCAAGGCGCGCCTTATCGTTCTTTTTGAGCGCTTCGAAAACCTGCCCCTTGCGCTTCAGCGGCGCTGTTTTTGTCGGATCGCTCTCTGCGGCAAGTTCGGCGTATTCGAGCGCTTTGGCGTTATCGCCCAAGGCCTGGTAAATCTTAGAGAGCAGCAAATACTGCTCGGTCAAAAATTCTTTGGTCGCGTTGTGCTTTTTACCCAGCTCAATCGCGGCGAGCGCGTGCTTTTCGGCGCTCTTATAATCTTCGAGGGCGAAATAGAGCTTGGCGAGTTCCGCATGCGTCTTGTAATCTTCGGGCTCGAGTTTTAAGAGTTCGAGTAGCGATTGAATTTTGACTTCGCGTTCGTCTTTGATAGCAGAGGGTTCAAAGCCCTGGAGCGGGTTCTGGTTCCTGAGAACGAGGTAGCTCCCCCCCAGAAGACCGGCAAGAAGAAGGACTGCCGTTATGGTTTTTTTAGCTCGGTGCGGGACATCCTTCATATACCATTATCGGCCATTGGGCGCCAAAAAAGAGGTGTTAAGGAAAACCGAAGGCAGGCGAAGCCGCTTTAGCAGCGACTTGCAAAGCAAGTCGCGAGGCCTTCGGTTTTCCAGCCGGTTTTGGCGCCTTCGCTAGTTTTTCGAAGACGTCTGCTTGCCAGCCGCCTCGTAGCGCGAGGCGCATTTTGCCATGACTTTGTGCGAAGTGAAAACTTTTTGCTGTGCATCATAGTTTCCCTCGACACCGGCATCGGCACCGTCTTGAAACGTATCGGGGAGCAATGTTTTACCCGAATGCATGACGGTGAGTTCGTGCTTGCCGTCGACAATCACAAACCGGGCCTTAACCCCTTCTCGCTCGATGCTGCCCTCTTTGACCTTGCCGTATAACGTGAGGTTCCGTTTTGCCAGCTTTTCACCACCGGCCTTGGTAAGTTCTGCGTTAAATTCGTTCAGCTTCAGGTGCACCTGCGAGGCCGAAGTGCTGGAGGTAATGACGAGCACGGAAAGGGCGGCCGCAAGCAGCACAAAAAATACGGTCAGCTTTGTGCGCATGCACAAGCATACTAAACGAATGCTCACCCGGCCAATATTAAACCAGCCTGCCCGGGCCAAAAAAATTGGTTTTTTGGGAACCCTCCCGCATCACAGGTTTTATTGACGACGTGTCTCGTTTTTGCACATTGCACTATCCATGGAAGCCCTCTTTATACTCAGTCTGATTGTCTACATCGTTGACATCATCATCCTGTTTTATTACGGAATTCACTGCTTCGTCATGGTGAAGCTATTCTTCAAATACCGCCGCAACTGCGAATCTGACCCGGAGCGTCTCGAGCAACTCGTCGCGAAAATGAAAGTCTGGCCGAAGGTGACTATCCAACTGCCGATGTTCAACGAATATTATGTAGCCGAGCGCCTCATCGATACGACGATGCTGGTTCGTTATCCCAAGAACAAACTCGAAGTGCAGGTGCTCGACGATTCGACCGACGAAACAACCGAACTCGTGCGCAAGAAAGTCGCCTTCTACAAAAAGAAAGGCTATGACATCAAACTCATTCACCGCGTGAACCGCCAGGGCCATAAGGCAGGCGCGCTCAAAGAAGCACAAGAAGTTGCGAAGGGCGAATTTGTCGCCATCTTCGACGCCGACTTCATGCCGGCCCCCGACTTCCTCGAAAAGACCGTGCCCTACTTCTACGAAGCCGACGATATCGGCATGGTGCAGACACGTTGGGGCCATATCAATGCCGACTACAGCATTCTGAC
>JAFLED010000120.1 GCA_017302045.1 Spirochaetota bacterium | reverse complement strand
TTTTGCGCATACGAATCGAGCACCGCACTGATGAATTCTTCTTTATTCTTAAAATAGTTGTAAAACGAGCCTTTCAGGATTGCCGCTTTTTCGGCAATATCGGCCATGCTGGTACCGTTCACCCCGTTGCGCCAGAGCAACGAAAGGCAGTCTTCGATAATCTTTTCGCGTGTGGTTTTAGCCTGCACGGTTACAATATATGAATGGTCGGTCATATCGTCCAATTTTTCGACGAGTCCCGACCCGGGAGCCAGGCCAATTTGACGGTTTAGGGTTTGGCTATAGGTTGCGCCGCTGCCTCTTTCGGTTTATCTGCCGCTGGCGCGGGGGCCGTAGCCGCGCCAGACACAGGCGCGGCTTCTTTGGCTTTTTCAGCCGCACCCTCCGCCGCTTTTGCTTCTATCTCTTTGCGGTCTTGTTCCATGCGCTCGGCTTCGAGACGCCCCTGCTCTTCCCGTTCGGCGGCGATACGCTGCAATTCGCGCTGCGTTACGGTGCGCAACAACTTCACAGTATCTGAAGAATGTTTCGATTCTGCGATCATGAGCGCCGTCTCACCGGCTCTGTTACGTGCATTGACATCGGCGCCTGCCGACAGCAACAGTAAGGCACAACCCCGCTTATCGCGCTCGGCGGCCTTCATGAGTGCGGTTTCTCCGTCTTTGTTCTTGGCATTCACATCGGCCTTGGCATCAAGCAGCAGGGCCATCACTTTCATGCCTTCGTCGGCAATCGAGGCAAACGCCGTGGTATCGCATTCGCGCGCGGCTTTCATCAAAGCGGTATCTCCCTTATCGTCGGCGGCGTTTACATCGGCTTTAGCGGCGATGAGCACCCGTATCGAGTCAGAATATTGCCGGGAGGCCGCGACGATCAGTGCAGTTCTTCCCTTATAATCGCGTGTATTTACGTCGGTACCCGAAGCCAGCATTGCCTTGACTTCGTCGATTCTGCCATGCGAAGCCGCTTCGAAAATATCTTTGGATTTACAGGCGTATGCAAGCGGTAAGACGAACAGCATGAGCAGAATCTTTTTCATGGCATCCGGTGGGCACGGCCACTCAGCCGGTCAAGCCTTCACACTGATTGATCAGCGAATCTGTGTGCGCATCAAAATCTCTTCGATCAGGCCGTTACTGCCATACGGGGAGGAAACAAACAGATAGTTATAGGCTTTGCCGAGAACAAGAAAATGGTCGAGCCGGCTTTTTCCCGCCTGAAAACGCCACTGGATTACCCGGAGACCATGAAACTCACTGTAAGTCAGGTTGCGGCTCGTGCCGCGATCAGCACGCGGTTTTTCGGACGATTTGCGCACCGCTGCCATAATTTCGGCCACGCTCTGCACATGTAAGATATGCATCTCGCAGAGATACCCGGTTTCGGGTCTGTTCACTTGCTGCACATCGGGGTCTTGTGGTTGCCAACGGCAGAAATCCACCGTTTGCAACGGCCGCGGCAAGAGATCGCGGTACACAGTCGCGCCGGGCTCAATGCGTATGCTAAAGGGGCCCGCAAAATCGATACGGATTTCCGCGTTGGAAAAAATAGAGGATGTTTGCGCCGCAAGGCCCAAAGCGCAATAGAGAGATAGGCCGAAGAATGTGATAGCAGACAGCCGCATCTGTCCGATACCTGTGTGCACGCTCACGCGGCGTCGAGCCGTATTCGCTGCGGCCGATTGTGGGATTAGTTGTTTTCTCTGGTTGCAGCGCTCTCGCCCGTTTCGACTCCCTTCGCATAAATTTCAACGAGTTCGCGGATTTCTGACTCGGCATGACGCGGCATGCCCTGTGCAAAAACAAAGCGAGTCAGCAAGAACCCGGCGCCCAGGCTAAAAGCAGCGCGCACCATCGCTTCGGCATCGATATCGGATCGTACTTGCTTCATCCCCTGAAAATGACGCATGGCAGCCACTGCGGTATCGTAGAGATTCTCGCGCCATAACTTGCCGAAGAGTTCGGCGAAATCGGGTGAATATAGCAGCGCCCCCCAAAGCAATTTCAGTCGAAAGGGCTCTGCTGCGATCGCCTGGTAGCGTGCCATGAGAATGGCAGTGTACCACTCACGAAACCGGGAACCGCGTTCGACCAGGCGCTCTTTCAGATCGCGCATATGCCCGGGGACTATCGCCGAATAAAGGAGCCCTGCAAGCACGCGGCGGTAAAGATCGGCCTTGCCGGGAAAATATTTGAACAAGGTGCGCTCTGTGACTTTTGCCTGACGCGCCAATTCAGCCGTTGTTGCTCCGTCGAAACCGCATTCGGCAAAAACCCGCTCGGCCGCAGACACAATCTGCGCCTCTTTTTCGGATTTTGGGTTCTGGTAACGCAGAAACTCCGCCTGCATTATGGACTGTTTTAGCTTCACCGGATTTTCCCCGAATCTGATTGTAGAACCGGGACAACGTGTCATTCGCTAAGTATAGTAAACGCTTTACAAGACATGGCAAACGTATAGTGTTTACTATATCACAACTTTAAAGGAGTTCTTATGAAGAAAGTTTCGTTAACTATCCCACCGGCCTTACCGATTTCCTGGAAACCAAAACCAGTTTCAGGCGCTAAAAGCGGATCCCGTGTTTTACCAGACGGGCGCATTCAATACTGGATCGAGCACGACCTCTTGCGCGGCGTCACGCCGGATATGTTAGTATGGTGGTTTAAGCATCTCGAGGGTGACATACAATATCAGGGAAAAACTCTGAATCGCTACCGCGTCTGGCATCCCGAAGACCACGTGCATGTCAGCTACGAACGCCGCTTACCCGACGGTTCTGTAGGCCCAGGGGCGGCAATCCGCATTGTCGAATATCTCGGCCGCAACCGCAAATACCTTGTGAATGTTGTCAGCCCGATCGAAAAACTCGATGTAACGGGGTTCATCCACAACCCGCGCGTCTTTGGTTGGCTGCCGCTGGCGCGAATGGAATATGAATTCACTGCGGTACCTGGCGGCACTGCGTACCGCAACTCGCTGATCATCGGCTGGCGCGGCTTTAGTTTTCGGTTGCTGCGGCCGCTCGTACAACGCTTTATTTTTGACGATCGCCACGGCGCAGCGTGGATCAAACATAATATCGAAGAAGTCGGCCAGTTTGAAGCCTTTCTCTCCGAGCTCTACGCGGCCGAGAATCCGAAACAAAGCAAGGTGGCGTAAGCCACCTCGCTATGGTTCAAAGCTAAACTTCTCGTTATCCGTCCAGGCGCAGGGCCATTGGATCAACAACCCACCATCACCCGTGGCGGCGCCAGCGACGTCGAGACACTGGTTCGAGTGCTTTGCCTGAATGGCGAAGTAGCCGTCGCCATAGGGCAGCAGGCGAAAGCGCTGGTTGCTACCCGAGCCGCACGAGAACTGGATGGCGTTCGTGCCGTTGGCAGTTGATCCGCCTTTGATATCCATACACTTGCCGCTGTGACGAACACCAAACTGGAAGTAGCCATCGCCGGTGGATTGCAACGTCCAGCGCTGGTTGTCGCCATTCTGGTCATTCCACTGCCACAGGTTCACGCTATTATCACCCGATGCGCCGGGTACGTCGATGACACGGCCCGAATGTTTTGCCTGAATACCAAACCCATCAGAACCCGATGGGTCGGTGATGAACGGAATATTGCTGCCCATCGAAGATTTGTCGCAGCCATCAGAGCCGCAACCCGTTCTCTCAGACAGTTCGCCGCGTTCGAGTGGATGCCCGATGCCGTCGAAGCAGCCCGAGCCCGTGCAGTTCATCCACGCGGGTTGACCCGCGCCGCGTTTGACTTCGGTCAGATTATTCCATGTGTCCATGTGGTAGTCATTGCTGCCAGGGTTACGGAAATCTTCGAAGTAGAGACATCCCCCCGAACCGCCTGAATCGTGGAATGTGCCGTGCGCATTCTTGCCGACATAGGCGATGGGATGATTGCCTACGGTTTCAAATTGCCCCGCCTCCTTGCTATACCAGCCGTTGTGCTGGTAGTATGCAACGCGTGCCATCTGGCCGTTGACAACGAGCACCGCCATCGATTCCCAGTCGGCTTGGTGTGAACCTAAACCCGCGAAACAAGTGCTTTGCCATGCATAGAAAAACCAGTAGCGAATCAGCACGGTGTTGGTACCGACAGTTGTCGTCGTGTAATAGATCGGTACCTGGTTGTTGGCAATCGTCGCATAGTTCTGGTTACACATCGATTGGGCAGAAGCGCCTGCTTGCCTGCCGCTGTAGTACGCGCCTGCATCGCCGGGAAAACACTTGCTCTGATCGCCCGAATCCTGCCCGAACAGCTGGTCGAAACGCAGGCGCGGCGCAAACTTTTGTGCAAGCGCGGCGAGATCGACGGTGACATCACCAGGACTTGCCTGGCACATATAGAGTTGTTTGTTATCGCAGTAGCGGCCCGAACAGCGCATGCCGGCAACATAGCTCGACTGTGGTGCGATGAATTTGCCGCCCGACTCTTCAGAGACATTGCCCGTCCAGTAGCAGGCCTTGCGCACACCACCGTTGTTCAGCTGTGAACAGCGCAGCGCGACATTGTCGCAATAATCGCCCGAGCACGAAAGCCCGGTTACAAAACCGTTGTTCTCGCAGATTTTTTCGTTGGGGCTTTCTTCAGAAAAGGAGGACGTCCACCAGCTGTTGGTTTGCTGGTAGCCCGATTCGGCAAAGAGCAGGCTCACATCGTCGCAGTAACGACCCGAGCAGCGTAGTCCGCGCGTCAGAAAGGCAGAGTCACTCTGTACCGGGGCTGCCCCATCCGTCGTCCATGCCGACCAATATGCCGGATGCACTTCGTTATGGAAGGCAGAGCTACCGCTACTCGGTATCTGCAAAGCCGCGTCAAGACCACCGATCTTCGTGGCATTTTTCGCATCTTCTGGTTTATTAACGGCGCAGGAGAGGCTCAGGATAAGCAAAAGTCCTGCGAGGACCGTTTTGATTTTGGTTGGTTTTGTTTTCATTTTCTGCTCCTTAAATCCCTCATCCCCCTAGCCCCCTTCTCCTAAAGGAGAAGGGGGAATCACTGGCTCCCCTCTCCTTTAGGAGAGGGGCTGGGGGTGAGGGGCCTAATAACTCTTAATCCACTGCTGATTCACACCGCCGTTATAAGTCCATTGCCCGATGCGCGACCCAGACGCAGAACCGTAGGCATCCACCGCATAGGTATTGTTGTTGCGATTGCGGATCGACGTACCGATCCAGTCGAACTTCAGGTTGTTGTTGTTGTCGCAGGTCCAGAGTTGAATCTGACCGTTGTTGTAAGTCTGCCCGCGGTTATCGAGGCAGTACGAGGTGTTGAGCCGCGTTCTGAAGAAACCATTGTCATACATCCACCACTGTGCATTCGAACCGTTGCAGTCATAGAGTTGGATTCCCTGCCACAAAACAGCCATGCCATTCGCGACATCCATGCAGCGGCCATAGGTCTTGAGCCTGAACCAGTTGAGATCAGCCTCGGCCGCATAGCCCGACGGCGTCATTTGCGTTGTGAAGTATACCGGGTTCACACCCGCTGCGAGTGTTTGAATGATCCCGGTTTGCAGATCGGCGATGTCCTGGGCGGATAACCCGCCGTTATCGACAGCGAGCGCGAAGTGCAGGGTTGCCGAGGTCTCGCCGGCATCGGCGTCGTCGAAGATCACAATGCGGCTGCCCCCGCCGGCGACTTTACCCGGATCAGAAGCAAGCACCACCTCATTCGCCGCCTGAGTAAAGGCAGCATCTTTGACGAGCGTACCGTTATAGCTGCGCTTCTCGGTGATCACCACCGGGTTCGCCGCCCAGTGGCGTGGGATAAAAATTTCGGTCGGTGCATCCGAGCTACGACCCTGCCAGACAGTGAAAATGAACTTCTTGCCTTTGAGATAAGGTTTGCCTTCGAACTGCCCCGCAAGGTTAATGCGAATCGCTCCCCAGCTCATGACATCATTCGCAGCATCGGGCACCATCGCATTGTAATACATGTTGAGAATGCGGCCCTGTGAATACCGTACGTAGGCACGCTCGACGAGAGTCTGCGGCACATTGTAGGCGCTCGCATAATTTTTTACGACGGAATAGTTTTCACCATTCCAGGCATCCTGACCGGTTAACAGTTTGGAGGGATTGCCGTTCTGGTATTCGTTGTGGTGGTCGTAATAATAATCCCAGTGCCATTCGGTCGCACCGACGACCGGCTGATACAGGCTCGCGTGGCGGTCTTTCGGCTTACCCTGATCAGAGGTTTCAAGCGCCTGGTAGGTCGCATTGACAACGCGCGCCGTATCAGACTGGCCCGAACCACCGAGCCACATGCCGAACTCAGAAACGAAGACGGGAATATCGAGAAAGCGCGCTTCGTCGCGAATCAGGTCGATCGCCGCGAAGTAGGCACCATTACGCGCCACGCTGGTGTCGGCGACACCCATGCGACCCTGGTCGTAGAAGTGCGCATTGAAGACAAAACCGGGGCCGGGTTTGTAGTCGAGATAGTGGCCACCCGTTGCCGGAGCAACCGCGCCCGCAACCGAGCTCCAGAACACGAGCGGCTCGGCGAAGATCGGTTTGTCGTTCCAGCCCTGCGCATTCAGCTCGGCGCGCACCCGCTGGTAAAACGGCCAGAGTTTCTGGTTATCCCAATCTTTGTAACTCAGGCCCTCTGTGCCGCCATCATAGGGTTCGTTGAGCGGATCGACACCGACGATAAAATCAAACTCTTCGGCGGTCAGTTTTGATTTGATATAAGCCGCGGCCTGGCCGATGTGCCAGATGAATTCGGTCTGCATGCGGCGCGTACCGGCAGTGGTCTGGATTTCTTTATCATTAAAAAAATTGCGCGCGGCCCGGCGGATGGCCTCATTGGTCTGCAGGTTCTGCGCCCAACTGACACAGACGACGCCGCAGTATTCGGCGGGATAATCTGCCGCGGGGGTAATCCACGCCGGTGCACCATTACCCGTATGCCATGAGTTCGCGTTGAAAAGGTGGCGAGAGGAGAGATCGGTGTGCCAATCGAGCAGCACGTAAATACGGTTCGCAAATGCCGCACGCAGCTGGTCGACGATGGCATCGAGATAGGCATAGTCGATCGTGTCGACCGCGGTATGAATGCCTTCCCACGCAACAGTGAAACGGATCATATTCGAGCCCGCATTGCGGCCCAGTGCATCGAGCGAAGCGCGCGCATCGGCCGGGTTCTTGAAAGGTTTAAAACCCGACTCGGCGAGTTTTACTTCACCGGAAATGTTAAAACCCCGGAAGTAGACTTCGCGGCCGAGGCCGTCGGTGAAGATGCGGTCGGTTTTGCCGCCAAAGGTTTTCGTACCGGGGGTAATCCGGTGCAGGCCGGGCTGTAATTCATAGTCAAGCGAGTGCACTGCTGGATTCCACGCGGGAACAGTCGTCGTTATGACCGCGTTTGTGGTCACGGCAGTGGAAACGACCGAATCCTCCGCCGGGGCCGATGAGGCTTTTGCGGCAGTGCCCTGCGAGCCGCTGGACGGGGACACTTGATTGCAGCGGAACTCCGCCAGTAAGAGAAGGCCGCACAGAAGCCACAGGATTGATGTTCCGTTCGTTTTTGAAAGCAGTGCGCTGCGTTGCATGGGCTATAGATAATGGGTTTTTTCACCGAAATCTACGCAGTTTAGGGAATTGCCCGGTATTTTTATTAACTACAGCGTCCGGAATTGCATGCGGACCCACCTTGATCTCAAAAATAGGCGGCTATCGCTTTCGGGCATAGATTTCAAAAGATGACCTGTTTAGAGAAAGAGATCATCATTCTGGCCCCAGTAAGCCGGGTCTGGCATGAACTCACGCAACCGTCCCGGATGCCGCTCTGGATGTCGCAAAAAGATCTCGAAATCAAAGCGAGCTGGCACACAGGAGAACCTTTTTCGGTCACGAGCGACTTTAACGGGAAAAAATATACCAGCCGTGGCACGCTGCTGCGATTCGATAGCGAACGGGAATTTGCCTATAGCTACTGGATCGCAGTTTCGCGGCTTCCAGATGCCCCGGAAAATTATGCGGTCATACGCTACCAGCTAACGCCAACTTCAGAGGGAACAAAGCTGGTGTTAACGCATCGCAATATCCGGGGAGAGGCGGCTTACCCACATGTCAATTTTTACTGGAATGGCGCACTCTACCTGCTGAAACAGCAGGCAGAAACCCCCGGTGCACCTGCACCGCGCGTCTAGACGTTGATGGTCGTCTTTTCGCCCCGGCGGAAATCCCGAGGTGCCTTGCCGGTAATCGTTTTGAACATCCTGTTAAAAGAGGAAAGTGTATTGTAACCAACTTCAAAAGCAGCTTCAATGATCGACATTTTAGGATTTTCAGCCAGCAGCTTCTGTGCGGCCTCGATGCGGTAACGACCGACAAACTGGTGAAAGTTCACCTTTCTGACGGTGTTGAGATATTCTGAAAGCTGCGAGAGCGAGACATCGAGTTTTTGTGCCAGCGTATTCAACGACAGCTCGGGGTCGGTATAGAGACGCTCTTCGGTCATCAGGTTCGATAACTTCGCTTCGAGTTCTGGCAGCTTCTCTGCCTTCAGCAGAGATTTGCGCGAACCGAGCTGAATGCGAATCTGGTAATTGGCGAGAACAGCCGCATGCCGAAATCCTAGGATATAAAAACCAAAAACGAAAAAGCTGCCGAGCACGCAGGCAATCCGCGCACCGGTAAAACTTTTCTGGCTAAAGCCGATGGTTGCACAGGCAACCATGGCCATGGCAAAAACAAAGACATAGAACAGCACGCGCACGCTGAAATCGTCGCGGATAATGCGCCAGCGAAAGAGGTGAACGACACGCCCCATCATCAGAGCAAAATAAGTTCCCGAAAGAAGAATTCCGACGAAGTGCACGAGGTGATAGATGTCTGGCTTATGCAGCATCGCCCGGCGTATGCCGTCGAACTTTTGTTCGGGTGCGAGCAGCAGATAGGGAATCGTCCAGAATACCATCGCTACCGGAAGTAACAGGTGGTAACGCGCGGCTTTGCCGACGGGCTTTGGCAACGAGACCGTTTCGTGAAAAATGATATAACAGGCGGGGCCGATGGCATAGATCGCCGGCGTCTCGGCGAGTGCGAGCGAAGGAATCGCGTAGGTGAGTTCGGCTGTAACATTTGCATTGCCAAGCATCATTAAACCGATCGAAGCCAGAAAGACTGCATAACCGATGTTACGCCAGTTGCGCCGCGGAAGAATCAGGTGGCCGATCGCGCTTGCAATGAGAAACAGCGCGCCGGCGGCGATAAAGACGCGCAGCACGGAATCGAAGTGCATGGCCTTGGAAAAATCATTTACATAAAGTGTATACTAATTAGTGTACACTTCACAATATGAATGTTTCGGCAAAAGAGCTGCGAAAAGAACCCGGGAAAATCCTGAAAAAAGTCGCGCGCGGTGAGCAAATCGTGGTCACTTACCGGGGAAAAAAAATGGCAAAATTCGTGCGTCTCGAAGAACAGAGTGGAAACCAGGCAAAAGCGGCTCAAGACGACAAAGATGAGATATTTGGCTTATGGAAAAATCATGAAAATACACAATCTGTAGACGATCATATCAGGAGATTGCGCAAGGGGCGATCTTTCTGATAATCGACAGTGACGTCATTATTTGGTCCTTGCGCGGGAATGAAAAGGCGCAAGCGATTATAGCGGAACAGATTCCCTTTAAGATCTCCGTCGTGACATACATGGAAATTGTCCAGGGAATGCGAAATCGAAAGGAACTGGAAGCATTCGTGCGACAGCTGAGAAAATGGTCGGTGGCGGTTTTGCAGATAGACCGGGATATTTCAACACGCGCTATGGCTTATATTGAAGAATATCATTTAAGCCATTCCTTAGAGATAGCGGACGCTTTGATTGCCGCAACTGCCATTGAATCCCGCGAACATCTACTCACTGCTAATGATAAGCACTATAGATTTGTCAAAACCCTGAAAATCGAAAAATTCCGACCATAAAAACCGCGCAATTTCCCAAACTGCGTGGATTTTCCATTTTTTATAGTATAGTTTCGCTCCACTAAAGCCTTTGGAGGATCTATGCGCATTCAAATACCGATCTTATTACTCGCAGGCATTTTTGCCGCAGGGTGCAATAACGCACCTGCCGACTTCAAAATCGCGCCCACAGCCGTTGGCAGCATTAGGGCTGCATTGCAGACACCGGCACAGGTGCAGCAGCGCATGCCGCTCAGTACTAAAGGTAGATACATCGTCGATGCGGCGGGTGTTCGCTTCAAATTAAAATCAGTCAACTGGTATGGCGCGAGCGATACGCGCCAGGTCGTGGGCGGTCTCGATAAACAGCCGATCGCCCATATCGTCGGCCTCATTCAACAATGGGGATTCAACTCGGTGCGCCTGCCGTTTTCGAATGTCATGTTACATGACACGAACCCGGTACCATTAGAATATGTTTCAGCCAACCCACAATTCGCCGGATTAACCCCGTTGCAGGTCTATGACAAGACTGTCGAGGCTCTGACGAATGCGGGCATCGTGGTCATTCTCAACAACCACACTACCTTCTCCGAATGGTGCTGTAACTTCGACTATAGCGGGCAGTGGTACCACACAGGCTCTGCCTTCGCCTATAACCAGACGACGCAGATGTGGCGCGACGACTGGGTAATGCTCGTGAACCGCTACAAGAATAACCCGCTGGTTGCGGGCGCCGACCTGCGTAACGAAGTGCGCACCATGCGCTCGGGCGACACGCACCTGCCGAATAGCCCCAACTGGGGCTGGCGTAACCAGGACGACTGGCGCATCGCCGCGCAAGACGCAGGCAATGACATACTCAGGGTAAATCCTCATATGCTGATCGTGCTCGAAGGCATTAACTGGTGGGGTGCGATTCCGATTTTAGGTTCGGGGGAGCGCCCGCACCTCAAGCCCGTACGCGACCTGCCCGCGCATATGCGGAACGCGAACAAGCTCGCCTACGCCGCGCACAACTACTCTTTCATCGGCCCCAAACATAACGGTGACGACGCTACCTCGGCAGGCAATATCAAATACAAAGATATGGATCGCACGACCTTTTTCAATACGATTACCGATGAGTGGGGCTATGTTACCGAAGCCAACATGTACTACACGGCGCCGGTTTGGGTCAGCGAATTCGGGATAGCCAAAAATGAAACAGACGCAGCGGCGCGTGAGTGGTTCATCCGCATCGTCGATTACCTCATCGAGCGTGACCTCGATTTCGCCTACTGGCCGCTGAATGGTGCCGATGG
>JAFLED010000012.1 GCA_017302045.1 Spirochaetota bacterium | reverse complement strand
GCGATCGGCGTACAGCCCAATACCGAAGATCTGGGCATTGAAGCTTTCGGCGTACTCGACGAGAAAAAATTTGTGCGCGTCGATGCAAGTTTCAGAACGAAAGAGGCGAATATTTTTGCGATCGGCGATGTCACACCGGGCAAACTACTCGCACACCGGGCCGCGCATCAGGGCATTTATGTCGCCGAAAAAATCGCTGGTAAAAATCCGGCGCCGGTGGCTGAAATTCCCGGCTGCATCTATACATCCCCCCAGGTGGCGACCATCGGCCTCAGCGAAAAGCAGCTGACCGATGCGAAACGCGAATTTCACACGGGTGAGTTTCCGTGGATTGCCTCTGGCATGGCACTCGCTGCCGCCGAGCAGAACGGTTTCAGCCGCGTTTTCACCGATAAAAAAACCGGTGAGATTCTGGGCGCGCAGATTGTCGGCGAGAATGCCGCCGAACTGATCGGGCAGGTTTCTCTGGCGATGGGGTCGGAGCTTCTCGCGGACGATTTTTTGCATGCGGTGATGCCGCACCCGACGCTGTCAGAGACGGTATTCGAGGCTTTCGGTATTCTTGAAAAAGCGAGTGTGAACTACTAAGAATTGTTGCCATCGTGCTTCGCGGGGCCAGGCTGCTGGGATGAAGAAAATTCTGCTCATCGCGTTTATAGCCACCAGCGCCTTGTTACCACGCAACGAAGCACCTTTGCCCTCAATACAACCTGCTACCTCAAAAAAGCCGGCGGGTAGTGTCTGCCTGACCTCTGAAGAAAAGCGTCTCGTCGACATCATGAACGATTTTCGCCGCGGTAAAGGGCTGCCTGCTTTGGCCGCAACCAGGTCGATGAGCTATGTCGCGAAAACCCATGCGGCCGATCTGGCGCAAAATAACCCGGCATCGGGCATGTGCAATATGCACAGTTGGTCATCCCGTGGGCCATGGTCGCCGTGCTGCTATACCAGCGATCACGCAAAGGCAAACTGCATGTGGAAAAAACCGCAGGAGCTCAGCGACTACCGCGGCAGCGGTTTCGAGATTTCTTCGGGCTCGTCGGGTGGCCGCATCGATGCCGCCACGGCGCTGCGTGTCTGGCAGGGGTCGTCTGGTCATAATGCCGTTATCATCAACCAGGGCATGTGGAACAAACCCTGGCGCGCCTTCGGTGTGGGTATCAGCGGCGGTTATGCGGTTGCCTGGTTTGGCAACGAGGCAGATCCCATGGGCGAAGCGGTCGTTTGCAAATAGGATATCGCCGAACAAATGGTTTGACGCCGCGCCGGGCGGCTCAAACATAAAGCATGCCAGAAGCCGTCGAAGAAAAAACCGCCGATGCGAAGTCGGTGCGCCTTGCGGTCGCGAAGACCAAAAAACTCTATATTGGCGGCGAATTTCCGCGTTCTGAATCGGGGAGGTCGTTTCCCCTGAGCGCCAAAGAGTCGGGTAAGTTCTACGCAAATATTCAGCAGGCGAGCCGCAAAGACGCGCGCAATGCCGTCGAAGCCGCGCGCAAAGGCGCTTCGAGCTGGGGTGGCAAGACCGCTTTTAACCGCGGCCAGATTCTCTATCGAATGGCAGAGATGCTCGAGGCGCGCGCGGGTGAGATTAGCGCTGAAATCGCGTTTGTCTCAGGTGTAAAGGCGGCCGAAGCCGCGCGCGAGGTCGAGACCTCTATTGACCGGCTGGTATGGTACTCGGGCTGGTGCGATAAGTTTCAGCAGCTCGCCGGTAATCATAACCCTGTCTCCGGTTCTTATTTTAACTTTAGCGTGCCCGAGCCGATGGGCGTCGTTGTCGCGGTTTGCCCAAATTTTTCACCTGTACTGGGTTTTATTTCACAGATCGCTCCGATTCTCGCGGGCGGCAACTCTGTGATCGCGCTTGTCTCTGAAGAAAACCCCGCAGTCGTGCTGAGCCTTGCTGAAGTACTTGCAACATCCGATTTACCGGGCGGTGTCGTCAATGTGCTCACGGGTTATCATAAAGAACTTTTGCCTGGGCTGGCGCAACATATGGATGTCAATGCTCTCGACCTCGCCGTGGTCTCAGACGAAACCCGCCTCGCGGCAGAAACTGCGGCTACCGAAAATCTCAAGCGCGTGCGCATCAAACCCTGGAAAAACGCAGCAGACCTCTATGGCGATTTGGGTGAGAAACTCGATTTCATCACCGACTTTCAGGAATTCAAAACCATCTGGCACCCGATTGGGGCGCTAAGCGCTTCGGCTGGTAAGTATTGATTGCGGAAATCTTTTAGACTGTCGCGAGTTTAGACGATTTTAGTGCGATTTTTTTACGCCCGATAAACTCGACGCGTTTCTTTTCGACGTCTCGCACGATGTCGAGAAAATCGAGTAGTTTCGACATTACCAGAACGCCTCGCATCAGCGACACATCTTCGGAGAACTTACCGCGCGAGATTTCGTCTTTGAGATTCAGATCGTTCACCGAATTGATGGCACGGATAAAATACTCTTCTTTTTCTATGCCGTGGTGAATGAATACCGGCAGCACATTGGAGTATTTGATAGCATTTTCTGCGGCTTCGGTTACCGAGATCACAATTTCGTCGCGGTGCGCCGAAGTTACACCCTTATCGTCGCAGAAGTTCTGCACGCGCGAGCGGATATACTGCAGCGGAGATAGCTTCATGTCGTTGGCGACGAAAAAACTTTCGGAGCTGCCGTTATGAAACACCCATTCGGCGTGGTTGCGCCAGCGCAGCTCGCTATAGGGCAGAATGACCTCGGTCGCACCGGCGTCGAAGAGGCGCATGATGTCGCGTTGCATAAAATCGTCGCTGAGATCTACGTTGCTTTGTCCGCCAGCCGCGCCGACTTGTGCGTCGAGGGCCGACTGAAACTCGCTTAAATTTGCGGGCAGCGGCGAAGCAGCCAGCAAACGGTACATTTGCGCCCATTGTCTGAAATTGTCGGCGCTGCCATGAACCCCGGCACAGAATACAGTCTCTAGTATTCCGCGATGCATCTAACGCTAAGTTTCGCGCTTTAGCTCGCGGTCAATCAATAAATGAGCACAGTTGCCACGAGCGGGTTCGAATCAAAAACCATTGACGTTCTGTTCAAGAACGCGACCGCCCCCCATGCGGTATTTACTGATTCCGTTTGGATTTCTCTTCTATCTTTGGTTTTTACTGACATTCATACCCTTGACCGTCATTACCGCACTCATTGTCATTCTGATCGCACCCTTCTGGCCGAAAAAACACAGCCGCAAGCTACGGTATTTCGCGCAATTCTGGGGCTGGATAGGCATCCGCCTCACTTTTTGCCCCGTCTATGTCTATGGTGCTGAAAAAGCCCAGGATAAACCGGGTATTGTCATCAGCAATCACCAATCGCTGTTCGATATTCTTGCAGGCCTCGGCTTCTATCCGATAGACTTTCTCTTTCTCTCGAAAGAAGAGGTTTTTAAGATACCCTTTGTTGGTCTTGCGATGCGCAAGATCGGATATATCTCCGTCAACCGCTCCAGCCCGCGGCAGGCGGCCCGGTCTCTCGAAGTCGTCGAGGCGAAAGTACGCGAGAACAACCGTGTACTGATTTATCCCGAGGGTACGCGCAGCAAAGACGCGCGCCAGATTTTGCCCTTTAAGGCGGGGGCCTTCCAGGTCGCCGAAAAAGGCGGATTTCCCATTTTCCCCATCGTTCTTTACGGTACGCAGGAAACCCGGCCCATGCATTCGAATGTCTTGTTGTTTCCCCACCGCATCGCGATACAGGTACTCGATCCGATTCTCCCGGATAACGAGCTACATCCGGCAAACAGACAGAGTAAACTTTCTGAAAAAGAGAAACTCACGGGCATCAGGGCCATCGTCGAAAAAGCGTATCTGCAACTCGCCGACAATAAGGGGCTCAAGCCCGCGGTGATGTAGCTGCGCATCGCCCGCGTTTTATTCGCGCATCTGCCAGAACGGGGGCAGGTTAAACCGCGGCTCGCCACTGAGTTGTCTGAAGATGCGGCGCTCGAAATATACCGCTGGCTGTTGCGCGTACAGTCGCGCGCGATGGCGGCGTCTAAAAACAAACAACACGCTTTTAACGATTATATCTACTTCGCTCCTGGTGTTTCCCGTCTTGCCGCGCGCTTCAGATTTTCCCCGGATCTCGCCGGATTAAGATTCCGTTTCAGGGCTCAGGGCGAGGGTGATTGGGGTGCGCGGTTGCGCCAGGCATGCACCGAGGTCTTGCGCTACCACGATATGGTGATGGTGTGGGCGGCGGATATCCCAGCGTTACCTGCCGGCATTTTTGATCAGGCCGTGGCGCTCTATCCCCAAAGCGTCGTTACACTGGCACGAGCGGGAGGCACCGCGTTTCTCTCACTCGCGGCCGAAAAGTTTACACCGGCGGTGTTCGAGCATGTGCGCTGGAATACACCGGCGGCCGGCGCCGATCAGTTGCGTGCATTGCGTAATGCGGGCATTTCACCCGTCGTGCGCGGTAAGGTAACGCGGCTCGACCAGACGAAAGATTTTACCCGCATGTTGCGCGAGCTCGAAGCGGAACAGAGAACCGCCGACCTCGAAGATTTCAGGCAGACTATTCAGAAAATAACTGAACAATAATTCACTTTTTTCTTTCCGCCGTCTCTCGCGGAAAAAATACACCAAATATGAAAATGGAAAACGGCCCGCTGACGGGAGTCAAGGTGCTCGATCTCTCGCTGCTTTTACCGGGGCCGCTGTGTTCGCAGCATCTCGCCGACATGGGCGCCGAAGTCATCAAAGTGGAAAATCCGCGCATGGGCGATCTCACGCGTTATATGGGAACCAAGGTGACGAAAGGAGAGTTCTCTGAAACGGGTTTCTTTTTACAACTCAACCGCAATAAAAAATCGATTACGGTGAATATTAAACGTGATGGGGGCCGTGAGGTCATTATGCGGCTCTTGCAGGATTGCGATATACTGCTCGAAGGGTTTAGGCCCGACACATTGAATGAGCTTGGCATCGGTTATGAACAGTTAAAAGAAAAGTTCCCCAAGCTCATCTACTGTGCGATTTCGGGCTATGGAGCCACGGGCGTCTACAAAGAGCATGCCGGCCACGACGCTAATTACATCGCGCGCGCGGGTTTACTCGCGCTGAACGGCGTCAAGGGAGGGCCACCGGTTGTTCCGGGCTTTCAGGTTGCCGATATCGGCGGTGGCACGCTTACCGCGCTAGCCGCGATTCTCGCGGCGCTCTACGCGCGTGAAAAAACGGGCAAGGGGCAGTTTCTCGATATCTCGATGCAGGACGGTTCAGCGCCGTTTCTCTCTCTTTACATGGGCGAGTTCATTGCGAGCGGCAAAGAGCCCGAGCGCGGCAACGAGCCGCTGTCGGGGCTTTTGCCGAATTACCAGGTCTATGAAACCAAAGACGGCAAATATGTGATGCTCGCCGCGTTAGAAGAAAATTTCTTCAAGACGTTTTTGCGGCAGATCGACCGCCTCGACCTGCTCGAAAACATGACCCGCGACGAGGCCGGCTTCAAGGCTGTGCACGGCGAGATGGTGAAAATCTTCAAGGCCAAAACCTATGCCGAGTGGTCTCCGCTTTTTGAAAATACCGACAGCTGTTTTTCGGGTTTGAACTCGCTGGCCGAAGTCACGCAGGATAAACACCTGCGGGAGCGCGGTATGATTCGCGAAATCGACCACCCGCGTCTCGGACCGGTCACCGTGATCGGATCGCCCTTCCATTTTTCAGAAACACCCGTGACCTACCGTACAGCGCCCCCGGCGCAGGGTGAGCATACAGAGGCGGTGCTCGCCGCTGCGGGTTATTCCGCGGCTGAAATCGAAGAACTTAAAAAACAGAAATGTGTCTGATGTGGTTAGTCGTCGACGCCCGGTGTTTTAATCGCAACTGACCCTTATGTACGCAAAAGGCAAAACCTTTGAAGAAATACAGGTCGGCGAAACCGCGTCGTTCAGCAAAACTATTACCGAAACCGACGTTTACCTGTTCGCGGGTATCAGCGGCGACTTTAACCCGCTGCATGTCAACGAAGAGTATGCCAAAACTTCGCCATTCAAAACGCGTATCGCGCACGGGGGATTAGCCGCGTCGCTTCTCGCAAACGTGCTTGGCATGAAACTTCCGGGTCTTGGCACCGTCGCGCTCGAGGTAACCCAGAAATTCCGCAATCCCGTCTATTTCGGCGATACCGTGACATGCGCGGTTACGGTTTCAAAGAAAATCGAACGCATGAAAATTATCGAAATGAATATTCTGTGGAGTAACCAGCGCGGCGAAACTGTCAGCAAAGGTTCGTGCCGGGTGTTACCTCCCGCGGCAGAATAGGGATTAGCTTGACGGTACTCTGCGGTTTGAGGCCTTAGTTGGCGCCGCAATTCATTCCCCGGCGCACAATCAGGAGAAAAAAATGAAAAAAACAGCTATGCTGGCAGTGGCAGCGGTATTCACGCTCGTTGCCTGCGGTAAAGGTTCGCTCGCAAAAGATTTCGGCGCCCTTTTCGAAGATGCCACAAAAGATCTGAATGCAATCGCCGCAGAACTCAAAGGCGCGAAAGACGCCAAGGCCGTTGCGTCAGCCCTCAACAAGGTCTATGACACAATGCATACGATGAAAACCAAGGGCGCCGAGCTCGAAAAAAAACACGGCATGAAAGCGAAAGGCGCGATGCCTCCCGAGCTGAAAGAAAAGAACGAAGCTTTTCAGGCAGCGGTGAAAAATGTATTCTCGGGCGAAACGCAAGCAGTGATGCAGAAATTTGCAGCCAGCCCTGAGGTTCTCGAAGCCCTGAACAAAATTAAAAGTCTCAAAGGCTAAAAAAAATAAACCCGGTGCTCTCGGCCCGGCCCGTCGCCGGGTTTGGGGGCACTTCTCACACTTTATCTTGACACGTACTCTTTTTTAGAATATCCGCTGACATCTCCATGCTGAAGCCGCCGGTTCTGATCATCGACCCCGACAAGGCCCTCCAAGAGATTCTGGGCGAAATTCTCCAGAACCGGTTCCGTATTTTTCTGGCGAACAGTATTGCCGAAGGCAAAGCTGCGCTACAGGGCGAAGATCCGCACCTTATTTTCATCGAGCTCGTTTTGCCTGGCGAAAATGCCATCGAATATATCGAGAGAACTAAAAAGAGCAAAACGAACACGCAATTCATTGTTATTACCGATAAAGCCACGGTTGAAAACGCCGTCACTGCGCTGCGCCACGGGGCGCTCGACTTTCTGAAAAAGCCCTTTGAGATCGACGATATTGCCCGCATTGTAGAGAAGTTTTTCTCACTCACCGCGAACCGCGAAGCCGATTACGATATCTATTCGAGTATCATTGAAGAATCGCGCATGTTTCAACTCCCAACGGATTTCGCAATCGTATCGACATTTATGTCTGAAATCATGCATATCATATCGCGCTTTCCGGGTATCGACAAAAAGACGACGCTCACAATACGGTTATCGCTCTACGAGATGCTGGTCAACGCTATGGAGCACGGCAATCTCGAGATTAACTACGAGATGAAAAAAAATCTGCTCGAAGAAGTTGTCGATTACCAGCGGTACCTGCAAGAGCGCGCCAACGAAGACGCGTTTCGTGATCGCAAAGTCCTGGTCTCTTATACTTATGATACCAAGTCGATTGCCTTCACCATCACCGACGAGGGCAAAGGCTTCGATGTCAGTAAAGTGCCGAATCCGCATGCGTCTGAAAATCTCGAGCGTCTGAACGGCCGCGGTATTTTTATCTCGCGGGTGAATATGACGCAGGTGACATACAACGAGAAGGGCAACTCCGTGACCCTGTATAAAGAACTGGCACCCGCGCCCGTGCCGGTAGTCGCCGCGCCCTGACGCTGTAAATTACCGCACGCGTTCGAGAATTCTCAGCCGTGCCGAGCGCGCCCTCGGATTTTCCGCGATTTCTGCGTCGGTCGGCGCAATACCCCCGGGTTCGATCTGCTGAAAATCGCCTGGCAGAAAATTGCTGCGCGCCAGCGGGTCGTTCTGTTCGATCTGTGACAGATTACGGAATGCCCGTTTTACAAGCCGGTCTTCGAGCGAGTGAAAGGTGATGATCGCGAGCCGACCTCCGAGGCAAAGCTGTTGCGGCAATGCGGCGAGTGCTGCTTCGAGCGCGGTCAATTCACCGTTCACATAAATGCGTAACGCCTGAAAAACCCGCGTCGCCGGATGCCGTTGCGCATGTCCTTTCGCCTTGTACTTTGGCGGATAAATTTTTTCGCAGATTTCAGAAAGTTGCGACGTTGTTTCGATGGGGTTTATTTTGCGCCGGGCAACGATCTCGCGTGCGATGCGGCGCGACAGTTTTTCTTCGCCGTATTCGAAAAAAATCCGGGCCAGCTCTTGTTCTTCTGAGACGGCGAGAACTTTAGCGGCGGATATCCCACGGGTTACATCCATACGCATGTCGAGCTTTTGATCGAAGCGAAAACTGAAGCCGCGCTCGAAATAGTCGAAATGTGCCGAAGATATGCCCAGGTCGAGAAAAATGAAACCTAAGGGATTCTGATCTTCAAAGGGGGTATCTGAAAAATTGCCGTGACGGTAGTCTTTAACCTTCTCGCCGAGCCGGGCCCGGGCAAGGCTCAATATCTCAGCATCGGCATCGGACGCAAAAAGCCGGGCCTGGGGATAAGCCGCCGCAAGAGCTTCAAGATGCCCACCCAGGCCGGTGGTGCCATCCCAGACTTTGCAGAACTCAGGGGATACCTTCGTCAGGCATTCGGCGGCCGCAATAACGGCGTCGACCAGAATGCTTTTGTGGAAGGGCGCGTTCCCGGCTATTTCTGCGTTACCTCGCTCTCGGCTTCGTCTTCAGCCTCGCCTTCTTCGTGCTCGGCGAGTGAGTTCTCCCAGATTTCGTCAATCGAAGCTTCGTCTTCAAAATACTCACTTTTGATCTCGAGGAACTTTTCGGCGCTCAGATTTTCAAAAGCAAATGTAAGCTTTTCTACACCGTCTTTTTTGCTCGTCGAAATTTTAATTTCGACAGGTTCGGTGATTTTCTTTTCGAGCAGCATCATCGCTAGTTCGTCTTCTATCTCACGTTGTACGAGCCGTTTGAGAGGCCGGGCCCCGTATTTCTCGCTATAGCCTTTTTCGGCGAGGTAGCTGCGCGCGTTGCCTTTCAGCGTCAGATACATATTTTTGAGCAGCGCGTTGTAGTTGATTTCGTCGATGGTGAGATCGACGATTTCCTGAATTTCTTCGCGCGTCAACGGATCGAAGATGATAACATCGTCGATTCGGTTCAGGAACTCGGGGGAGAAATGTTTGCGCAGTTCTTCGAGCACCTGTTCACGTTTGCCATCCTGCTTATTTTCTGCTTCGCCAAAACCGAGCTTGCCGCCTTTCTGTAAAAAACGGGCGCCGATATTCGACGTCAGAATGATGATCGTTTCTTTGAAATCGACATGGTGGCCTGCGTTGTCGGTGAGTTCTCCCTCGTCGAGCACCTGTAGCAGAATATTCTGGATCTCCGCATGCGCCTTTTCAATTTCATCGAAAAGCAGCACGGAATGCGGGTGACGCCGGATCGCTTCGGTCAGCTGCCCACCGTCTTCATGACCGACATAGCCTGGGGGCGATCCGATAAATTTAGATACCGAATGCATTTCCATGTATTCGCTCATATCGAAACGAATCAGCGCTTCTTCGTCGCCGAACATGAACTCGGCGAGCGCTTTGGCGAGTTCTGTCTTACCGACACCAGTAGGGCCGAGGAAGATGAAACTGCCAATCGGTTTTCTTACCGATTTAAGCCCCATACGCGCGCGGCGCACGGCGCGTGAGATCTGGTCGATTGCAGCTTTTTGACCCACAACGCGATCGGCGAGCTCTTCGGGCATTTTGATGAGTCGTTCGTTTTCGTTGTCTTTCAACTGTTGCAGTGGAATGCCCGTCCAGTCGGCGATGACTTTCGAGATATCTTCTGCGGTGATTTCGACGCGGGCCTCTTTCTGGCTGCGGCGCCATGAATTCATCGCCTCGGCAAGGCGGTTGTTGGCTTCGCCGATCTGGTCACGCAGCTTCGCCGCCTTTTCATATTCTTGCTGGCGCACCATTTCGTTTTTGTCGCGCGTCAACTGTTGCATTTCTTTTTCGATCTCTTTGATCTCTTCGGGTATCACGGCGGATTTCAACCGGGCATGCGAACCTGCCTCGTCGATGATATCAATCGCCTTATCGGGCAGAAAGCGGTCTTTGATATAGCGGTCTGAAAGTTTTACGGCTGAAATGATCGCTTCTTTGCTAAAAGAAACAGCGTGGTGTTTCTCATAAGCATGGCGGAGACCCGCAAGAATACGGATGGCGTCTTCGACCGAGGGCTCTTCGACCATGACGGACTGGAACCGGCGTTCTAGCGCCGAGTCGCGTTCGATATAACGTTTGTATTCGCGCAAGGTCGTCGCGCCGATACACTGGATTTCGCCGCGCGCCAGCGCCGGCTTCAGGATATTTGCAGCGTCGACAGCACCTTCTGCGGCACCCGCACCGATGATGGTATGCACCTCGTCGATGAAGAGAATCACTTCACGGTTCGTGCGTATCTCTTTCATGATTTTTTTGATACGGTCTTCGAATTCGCCGCGGTATTTCGTGCCGGCGATCAGCGCCGCAACGTCGAGAGAATAAACCTGGCGGTTGAACATCGGCTCAGGCACGCGTTTTTGCGCGATACGCTGCGCTAAACCCTCGGCGATGGCTGTTTTACCAACGCCGGCCTCGCCGATGAGTATGGGGTTGTTTTTTGTTTTGCGCGAAAGTATCTGGATAACACGTTCGATTTCGTGGTCGCGGCCGATCACCGGGTCGGTAAGTTTTTCTTCGGCCATGCGCGAAAGGTTGCGCGCAAACTCGTCGAGCATCGGTGTCTTCGAAGCTTCTTTTTTGGGCTGCGCCGACGAAGCACTTTTCTGTGTCGTGGTCGCCTGCGGTAATCCCAAGGTCGCATTCAATTCGTTGCGAATAACCTGGTAATTGATCTGGAATGTCTGTAATGCCGCAGCGACGATACCATTGGTGTCACGCAGCAGCGAAAGCAGCACGTGCTCCGAACCGATGTAACTGTGTCGCATCTTGCGTGCTTCGTCGCGGGACAGCTCGAGAATGCGCTGCACCTTATCTTTGCTCGTCGGGTCGATCACGAGGGTGGCGCTGTCTTGTTCGGAACGTTTTTCGATTTCTTTGCGCAGTTCGCCCAAATCGATGCCCAGATTCATCAGCATCTTGACGGCTACAGAATCTTGCGCTTTCAGCAGGCCTAAAAGAATGTGCTCCGGCCCCAGAAACTCATGGCCGAGCCGCTTCGCTTCGCGCGGTGCGTACTCGTTGATGATTTTCTTAACGCGGTTTGTGAAATCGAACATGGGGATATATTAATTTCGGCAGACATGACCGTCAATAAAAAGCAGATTCTGCGGTAAAATTTGTGGCTTATTGTTCACAAACGAAGTAATATGTTACGAGCCGCGGATTGACATCCGACATAATTCTGCATTATGGAACGCCGCACCACCGAAGCACCGCAGAACATTATCTCGGCCGATGCGCCCTGGCAAAGCTGTATTGCCGTTTGTCAAAAGTGCGCGGGTAAACTTAATCTCATGGACGGCGAAAAGAGCAGGTTGCGGGTCGCACTCAAAGAACTCATCGCCTTAAAAGACCTGAAGAAAAAAGTCCGGGCAGTCGATGCCTCTTGTTTTGATCTTTGCCCCGAAGGTAAAATCACAGTCATACATTTTACGCCGCAGGGCGTAACAGCGGTGAATGCAGACGCAGAGGTCACGGCCCCCGAGCTTCTTACCCGTTTCGGTTACTGAATTTTTGTAAATTCGCCCGCGAGCAGGCGCCGCGCATATTCGCTGTGCGCCGAAAAAGCCAGCGCTTCGGGTGTCTTCATCACACGCAGATCGAGTGTCTCTTCGCACGGTTCGAAATGGAAGTCCGCGCGCGAATATCTGCTGCGTGTCATACAGAAGAGAATGATCTGGCGGTTCTGCGCAACGCTGAGCGCATCGATCAGCTGAATATCACCGCGCGGTAAAACCAGACCCGTTTCTTCGCGTACCTCGCGCGCGGCGCCTTCTTGCCAGCTTTCGCCGGTTTCGAGAAAGCCTCCCGGTAGCGCCCATTGACCCTTCGCGGGGTCTATCCCCCGTTGAATGATGAGTACACCGTCGTCTATTTTTACCAGCACAACCGCAACGGGTAATGGGTTCGACCAGATCGTCTGCCCGCAGGCAGAACAGGTTTTTGGAAAGCCCGCATTTGCAGCGTAAGCGCTGCCGCAGAAATGGCAATGCTGGTGTGCCTTCACGCTTCACCCGACGAAATGGACTTTACAGTTTCAAGGAAAAAAACGGCAATCGTCTTTATCTTCGGTTGGCCTCTTGCTTGCTCGAAGCCAGATAAAGTATGGAACAAACTAAAGTAAAGATTCTCGTCATCGAAGACAGCGTCACGATTGCGATGGTGCAGACCATGCTGCTCGAAAAAAACGGCTACGATGCGAAACATGCCGAAACGGGCGCAGAGGGCCTGAGGCTCGTCGAAGAATGGCGGCCCGATGTGCTTGTGCTCGACATCATGCTGCCCGATACCGACGGCATCACCATCTTAAAGAAGATCAACACGTGGGAACCCGATTTGAGACCCGATACGATTGTGCTTTCGGGCCATGATAATCCCGAGGTGACTTTCGAGTCTTTGCGACAGGGTGCGGTCGATTTTATCCGTAAACCATTTCACCATGAAGAATACCTGCTGCGTATTTCAGCTGTTGTGCAGCTCAGAAACTACCGCAAGTCCAATGAGGCGTTGCAGGCGCAGCTCGAGGGCGATCTGCGCAAACTTAGCCGTTATTTTTCAAAAGACCTGATTCACGCGATTCTCGACGGCAGCATCGCGGCAGACCCGGGCGGCGAAACCATGACCGCAACCTTTCTTATGTTCGACCTGCGCAATTCGACGACGATGGCCGAGCAGATGGGCCCGACGGAGTTCTTTCAGTTTTTATCAGGATTCTTCGCCGATATCTCTGACCTGATTTACAGTTGTAATGGCGCCATTAACAAGTTTACCGGCGATGGTTTTCTTGTTACCTTCGGCCTCAGAAATTATTCACCGCAGTCGACGCTTGACGCGCTGAGCTGTGGCATGAGAATACGTACACATATCTCTATGTATAACGAGGTGCGTCCGGCAAATGTCAAAGACCCGATCGGTTTTGGTATCGGCATTACTACCGGCGAGGTTTTCGCGGGCAATATCGGTAACGTGCACAAGCTCGAATATACGATTTTAGGCGACCCGGTGAATCTCTCAGCACGCCTCGAAGCAATGACGAAGAATGCCAAAGTCGACATACTCATCGACGAAAAAACCCGTCAGGTGGGAGGCGACCGCCTGAAGGTGAAAAAACTCCAGACGAGCACCGTGCGCGGCAAGTCCGAAGAAGTGATGATCTATTATCCGGAGCAGTTCGAAGCCCCGGAAACTTAAACCGTTTTATTTCTGCGGAAACTTTTTAAAGAGTTCTTCGCGTTTCTTTTTCTGTTCTTCGATACTGTTTTTCATCTCGTCGATTTTCTTCTCAGTCCCTTTGTTCATTTCCTGAATTTTGTTTTCGGTCTGGCCTTTTTGCTCTTCGACTTTCTTTGTAGCTTCGTCGCGCTTTTCCTGCATTTTTTTATCGTTTTCTTCGATAATTCCTTTGATCTTGTCCGTGCCGCCCGCCTTTTCGAGCGCCTCTTTCTGTTGTTTGAGCGCGTCTTCGAAGATCTGGGCTTGCTGCGCCGTAATATTAGCGACGGTCGAAAGTTGTTTTATCTGCGCTGCGGTGGCGTCGTTGAGCTTGCCCTGTTCAACGCTGCCGGAGTCTGAGACATTGGCCTGTTCGCCGGGATTGATTTCTTTTTCACCCGACGCGGCTGCAACGGCTACTTTACCCTCTGTAACCGCGACCTTACCTGCGCCCTTTTCGTCGCTCGCGGTAATGAATTCGGTGCCGCGCACGCCCGCCGTGATTGTTGGCGTCTGAATAGCAAAAGAGGAGTGCGGCCCCAACTTGCTTACCTTCGCAAAGATCAGGCCGCGTTGCAGGTAGAGCTTGTCGCTCTGACCACCGTCGGCCGCAGCAAACGAGCGCATTTCAACCGTTGTATTGTGGTCGATACGAATCATGATCTTACCAGGCAGCAAAAGATCTACCTGCGATTTTGCGCCCGTCTCGATGCGATCGCTCTGTTGCAGAATCGTACCCTTAACCGCAGGTATTGTGCCCTTGGCGGAAATCACTTTTGCTTCGGTGCCGCTGACGAAGATGATCGCGGCGGCATGCGTGCCGGCAGATTTACCCTCTGGCTTTTTACAGGCGAAGAGGGCGAAGAGTACGGCAAGGGACACGATCTTTTTCATAACAGCAGGTTTCACCGTAAATACAGCCGGTCGAGTGCTTTATGCCGAAACAATCATCTCGAGGTTGCCGGCCCCCGGGGCCACCATCGGAAAAACCTTGTCTTCGCGCGCAACGGGTACATGCAGCAGGGCCGGCCCTGCGCTCGCCAGAAAGTCCGTCAGCAAAGTGGGATTTCCCCCCGTGTACGAATAACTGCCGATGTCGAAAGCCGCAGCGACTCTATTAAAATCGGTCGGCCGTTTGAACTCACAGGCCGAGAAACGTTTGGCAAAGAACAGTTCTTGCTGCTGGCGCACGAGTCCCAGGTGACCGTTATCGATGAGGATGATCTTTACCGGCAAATGCCATTCGGCGAGGGTCGCCAGCTCCTGGATATTCATCAGCAGCGAGCCGTCGCCCGAAATGCAGATAATCCTCTGGTGGTTATGCGCTGCGAGAGCGGCTCCGATCGCCGTCGGCAGACCAAACCCCATCGTGCCAAGCCCGCCCGAGGTCAGCCACTGCCGGGGTTTTTTAAACTCCAGAAGTTGCGCCGCCCACATCTGGTGCTGACCGACATCGGTGACGACGATATCGTTCTCCGACAGATGCCGCGCCAGCGCATGCATGAAGTGCATGCCCGAATCGCGGTTGTTAGGATACCGCAGGGGATATCCGCCCTTAAGGCCTGCGATGCGCGTATGCCATGCTTCGCGTGCACGGGGATTTTCCATCGCCGCTAAAATTTGCTCCAGTGCGACTCCAGCGTCGCCTTCGATCGCGAGTTCGGGCATGCGCAGCTTGCCGAGCTCGCGCGTATCGATATCGATGTGAATGACTTCTGCGTCGGGACAGAATTTCTCAAGCTTACCCGTCGCACGGTCGTCGAAACGCACGCCCACCGCTATCAGTAAATCGGCCTCATGCATAATCTTGTTCGTGAACGGTGCCGCGTGCATGCCCAGCATGCCGATAAACAGTGAATCGCTGGTCGGGAAAGCACCCAGACCCATGAGGCTTGAAACCACGGGAATCGCGTGCCGGTGTGCAAACTCCGTCAATATCTCCGAAGCGCCTGCATGAATTATGCCGCCGCCCGTATAAAATATCGGCCGTGCACTCTGCTGAATGCGCCGGGCGGCTTCGGCGATTTTGTCGCTGGCAATAGTTCTCCTGTGCGGTTTATTTTTTGCAAACGGGAGTAAATCCACCGCTTCTTTCTGAATGTCTTTCGGAATATCGATGTGCACCGGCCCGGGACGACCTTCGGTCATGATTCGCCATGCTTCGGGCAGAATCTCGTAGAGCTCTGCCGCCGCCTTTACGAAAAAGGATCTGCGCGTGATCTTCTTAAAGAGCGCGCAGGCGTCGACTTCCTGAAAGGCATCTGTACCAATCAACGCGCGCGGTACCTGGCCCGTGACCGCAAGTAAAGGCACGCTGTCGGCATAGGCGTCGGCAACCGCGGTGACGAGGTTTGTCGCCCCCGGGCCTGATGTCGCAAACGTGACTGCGGGAAAACCCGATGTGCGCGCGAGACCGTGAGCGATGAAACCCGCACCCTGTTCATGGCGCGCCAGAATGTGGGTGAGGCCCGAACCCTCGAGCGCATCATAGAGTGGCAGCGCGGCGCCGCCAGGTATGCCCGCTACGTATCGCACGCCTTTTTCTTCGAGAAATTGAATGAGGAGCTGTGCTCCGCTGATTTTACGCATGTTCCCTCTTTTACCCGAGGGCTCAGCGAGCGGTGGAGTTTGTTTGGGGTCCCCGCTGGCTGGCGCCGCGGGGATAGTTTACCTATGCCCCAACGGCGTGCATCACCACGACCACTACGACCACCATTACTGTTAGCCAAAGTTGTTGCGGCTTGTTTGCCATGAGACGAATTACGCTGCGCGAGGGAGATGCGCCGTAAATAAAAAATGGAATAAAGTTCTTCATTTCGGTCAAGTCTGAGAAAAAAATCGCATTTTCTGGTATTTCTATTTCAGAGAAACCTCATGCAATGCCGAAACCAGCCCCGTTTTCTGGCGGATAAACCCGTTCATATCACCCATCTTCTGGAGGTGCGTTTGGCTCCCTTGCATTGGAACCGTATTAAACTCGCGGCTTTGCGGCGCCGCCGCACTTACTCTACCGTTACGCGCTATTGCATGATGCGTTTGGCGCGTAAGTGCTCGCTCCGCTGGACGCCAAAGCTGCGCCGCATTGAAATCGATGTCAGGCAAGGGCTTGCCGAGGCAGTGGAGATGCATCGCCATATGATGTGCCTTTATGGGGAGGATGAAAAGATTGTCCGTCTTGCCGCGATGGAGTTGGGTATTACGATGACGGCTTTTGTTAGGTTAGCGATAGAGCTCTATCTTGGGACGCTGGCTATGGAAAAACAAAACAAGCGCGTGGTTACCAATGCGCAATTGACCTGGGAGGGCATCCGCTTCGTCGAAAATGTGCAAATCTTCGCCGTGAATGCCGGCAGCAGGCCATTTTATCGGAACCTGAGCTGCAGCTACTTCGCCATAGAAAGCTATTGGTAGCCGAAAACGTCGTCGCGGCGTTTCGCTCATGCGCTCACAACCGAACACGACGGTAAAAAACCGTCTTCACCCATTCGGCAACGGCGAAATAAGCGATGACGATCAGCGATAAATAGGCATAGGTTTTCAGGGCGAGGGGCGTAAAACCGAAAAACGGTGCCAGCGGAGTAAACGGAAGCGCCAGGGTTATCACCACCGTTGCCAGGGTCGCCCCCAACAGGTATTTTCCAGGAGGGCTCATAAAAAATGGCCTGGGCGTGCGGATAATAAGCACAATCAGCGAGGCTGAAACCACGGATTCGACAAACCAGCCGGTTCGGAATTCAACCTCACTGGCACCGAGAAAAATCAGCAGTAGTCCAAACGTAAGATAGTCGAATACAGAGCTAACTAAACCAAAAGTGACCATGAACTTGCGGATTGCCCTGATATCCCAGCGCCGCGGATGGTCGATCATCTCCTCATCGACGCGGTCTGTGGCGATCGTCATTTCGGGAAAGTCGGTAAGCAGGTTGGTCAGCAAAATCTGTTTCGGCAAAAGCGGCAGAAAGGGCACGAAAAATGACAAGCCCGCCATGCTGAACATATTGCCGAAGTTGGCGCTCGTTGCCATGAAAACATATTTAAGCGTATTGGCAAATACGGTGCGTCCCTCGCGGACGCCGGCAATAAGCACAGCGAGTGTTTTTTCTAGCAAGACGATGTCGGCCGCGTCTTTGGCGACATCGGCTGCGGTATCTACAGAAATACCGACATCCGCCGCATGCAGCGCCGCCGCATCGTTGATGCCGTCGCCGATATACCCGACGACATTACCGCCTTTGCGAAGGGCGAGAATAATTTTCTCCTTCTGATTGGGTTCGATCTCAGCAAAAAGATCGGTGTCCCTGACGCGGTTTACCAACGCGTCGTCGCTTATTTGGCGCAAATCCGATCCGGTGATGAGGTTTGTATGGGGCAGGCCCATTTTTGCGCCAAGGCTCTGTGCCACAAGGCGGTTGTCCCCCGTGATCACCTTCAGTGCGACACCCAGACGCCTGAGGTCCGCGATGGTCTCTATGATGTTTTCTTTCGGCGGGTCGAACAATGTCAGAAAACCCAAAAAAGTCATGCCGCTTTCGTCGTTCTTGGTAACGCCTGCAGAACCCGTGAGCATTCTGAAGGCGACGCCCAGCGTGCGAAAGCCCTGCGCGCTAAATTCCGCAAATTGCCGGTTGATATCATCACGCACCGCTTCTATCGGCACGATGCCATGGTCTTTCGTTTCGGCAAACGCGCAGGCATCGAGAATGTTGGTGAGGGCGCCCTTTGTCACCATGAGGCGTTTGCCGCCGTCTTCAACGACGATACTCAGGCGTTTACGAATAAAGTCATATGGAATTTCGTCAACCTTCGGATAGCCAGACATGTCGAGTGTCTGATAATTGCGGATTGCCGTATCGATGGGATTGGTAAATCCGCTTTCATAAAACGCATTGATATACGCATGGAGAAAAACGCGCTCGCTGGGATTTCCCGCTGTGTCCAGGGCCGCCTTGAGATGAACCACACCTTCCGTGAGCGTGCCGGTTTTGTCGGAGCAGAGAATATTCATGCTGCCGAAATTTTCAATGGCAGACAATCTTTTTACAATGACGTTCTTTTCTGCCATTTGTTTTGCGCCATGCGCCAGATTGACACTGATAATCGCGGGCAGAAGTTGCGGTGTCAGGCCTACCGCGAGGGCGAGGGAAAACAAAAAGGACTCGAGCACCGGGCGCTCGAAATAAACATTAACGGCAAAGATCACCACGACCAAAATAAGGGTAACTTCGCCCAGCAGGTAGCCAAACCTGCGGATGCCCCGCTCAAAATCGGTTTCAGGCGCTTTGCTCTGTAATCGTTCAGAGATGCGGCCGAACTCCGTATCTTTGCCGGTGTGCACCACGACGGCCTTGCCAGTACCACTGACCACGTGAGTGCCCATCCACAGTGTATTGCTGCGCTGTGCCAGCGGTGTATCTGCACCGACAGCGGCGGTCGATTTTTCAACGGGAAACGTTTCACCTGTCAGGGTACCCTCATCGGCGAAGATATCTTTCGCTTCGAGCAACAGGCAGTCGCCGGGAACAATATCCCCGGCATTCAGAACAACGACATCACCGGGAACAATGTCTTCGACATGAATTTCTTTCGGCACGCCGTCGCGCACGGCGGTTGCTTTAATCTGAACCAGCGCAAGCAATTTCGCCACGGCCGTCGATGCGCCGCGTTCTTGCCAGAAACCCATAAAGCCGCTGGCGATTACGATGGTGAGAATGATTATGGCGTCGACATGGTTGCGTAATGCAAAGGAGAGAAGGGTTGCGCATAACAAGATGAGGATGATCGGGCTCTTGAATTGACCGATAAGGATCGCCAGGCTTTGGGAGTTTTTTGGGGGCTTTAGCCGGTTGGCGCCGAATTGACTGAGACGGCTGGCTGCTTCGGCGCTCGTGAGGCCGCGGTCGCTGCTGGCAAGGTTCGCGAGAACCTGCGCGGCTGGTAACGCCGAAAAGCCTGCTGCCGGCGAGTTCACAACTACCGGTCTTTGTGCGTTCTGACTCTGGCGATGAAATCGGTCGTCAGTTGCGCGGCCTCTTCGGGCCGCTCGATCTGTGGTGTATGCCCGCAATTTTTCATGATTCTGACTTCAATATCCGGGTTTATCTTCTTCATGACCTCGATACTCGAAATCTCCAGCACGCGGTCATGGTCACCCCAGATTACGAGTACGGGCGCCTTGATGTCGGCAAATCTCTTTTCGAGATAAAACTTATCTGCCCCGAGATCTTTAAAGATCTTGAGATTGAACTCACGGCTTGCCAGCGCTTTTTCGGCAAAATACTTTTTGATCGGACGGGGTATAAAAGGTTTCTTAAAGAAAAGAAAATCCATAAGACGATCGAAATCCGCCTCGGAATCGACGACGAGCGCATTTTTACCCTCGCTCAGCAGCCGGTCGCGTTCCGACTCTTTCGGCGCCTTAATGCCAGCGTTGTCGATAAGCGTTAGCGAAAGCACCTTTTCGGGTATATCGGCAGCGACGATGCCCGCGAGATGGCCACCCATCGAATTGCCGACGAGATGAAATTTGGTAAGTTTTAACGCTTCGGCAAATGCGATGACGCGCTTGGCCTGGTCAGCGATTGCGTAGCGTTCGCCGGGTCGGCGCTCGTTTTCACCGAAGCCCGGTAGATCGGGGCTGATAACATGATATTGGGGTGTCAGAAAACGCGCATAGCGTGTGAAGGTATCTTTGTCGCCACCGAAGCCGTGTAAGAGCAGTACGTGCTCCCCCTGGCCACCCTCAATGTACGGGGTGGGCCAACTGGCCGCGTCTATTTTTTTGACGACGACGCCAGCGCGGCTGCGCTCTAAACGGGCGACGACACCGAATAAGGTTCCTGGAAAAAAGAAATAGAGGATTACAAACGTCGATGCGAGGCCCGCTAACGCGATAAGAATCTTTCGTTTCATGGCTTGGGCTGTTAAAGCCGCAGCAGCCGTAAAGGGCCTTTTCGAATATGTGTCGAATATGTGGAAGATGCGCTTCAGGTTTTGCGCGCCTGCCCTTTTGGCATGCGCGCGCGGCCTGAAGCAACTGACGGCCTTTTATTTGGCGTCAGTTTTCATGATTTTTTTCATGACTTCGGCAAATTCAGGGACGCCCTTGAATTTATCGTCCGCTTTCGCCAGTGCTCCGAGAAGCGCAAGGCCAGCTTCGCCGAAACGCTTGTTGAGATCTGCGAGTTCGGGTGTTTTGTCGAATTGTTTCAACTGCGGAAATTTTGCTTCGAAGGCATTGCTTGCAGCGTCGGCATCGGTCAAAATCTTAGCCGCTGCTTTGCCGTCGGTAGCTGCTTCGAGGGCCGCCGCTGTTTTTTCGGTCATAGCTACGTACTCATTCGCCGCACTTTTCAGATCTCCGGGTACTGCAGCGGCTTCGGGCTTTTTGCAGTTCATCGCGAAAGCTGTTGTCAGCACCAAGCCTGCAATTGTCAGTTTATTTAATTTCATGTTTGCTCCTGTTAAATTTTTTGCGCACGATACACTTTACGAAAACATCGCAATGCAGAAAATGCGTCGGTTAGGGCATTCGTCCCGTGCATGGCGTCAAGCCAAACCAACGGATTTTACTCCCGTGCGAATAAGGTACCCGCGAGCAATTCGCGTATACGCCTGTGTATCACCTCGGGTGCCCGGTACTCTGCATTCATGCGGTAGAGTAGCGCAGTTCTTTCAAGCGTTGAAATTTGACTCCCGAGAGTGCGTTCGATCTCGCCGAATTCGCCGCTGCGTTTCATACGCTGCGAAAGAATAATATAGGGTTCGGCGAGGCCACGCTGCAGCGCTGGGCGCACGCGTTTTGCACAGCGGCAGGCGGCGTCTGCGTTCATCAGACCGCACTGGCGGTTTAGAAACTCTGACATCATCTGCCGTGCCCGTGCCAGGCGCTGCCTGAAACTTGCTGCCGAAATGTCCAGAATCTCGGCCGCGGTTTCACTCTTCATGCCGAGCACCGCACCGAGTACAAACGCAATACGATAGTTACGCGTTAACGCCAGTAGGATGCCATTCGTGCAAGCGATCTTGATATCGTAAATTCGGTCGGCTTCGCTGTTTGCCAGTGGATCGTCGTCGAGCTTCGCCATCTCTGCTGCCGTACCTTTCAAAGAAATCTCGCGTCGTTCGGCGCGCGATTTTTTCGCGCGCAAGAGATGATTCACGGCGATACGGTACACCCAAGTGCCAAATTTGCTTTCACGCCGGAATGCCGAGAGGTTTGTCATTATGCGAATGAGAATTTCCTGCGTGGCATCCTGTGCGTCTTGCGGATGCCAGAGAAAGCGCAGCGCGAGATTGTAGACAGGGTCTTGCGCTGCGCCCAGAATACGCTCCAGAGCGGCGGGGTTACCCCCGACCGCGGCTGCAATATCGTCGTCTGTGTTGTTAATCCAACTCACTTGCGGTAGGCCAGCCTCACGAAGATGAGCGCCAGCAGTGCGGGCACCGACTGGATGAACAGAATCTTTGTCATCGCAGTGGTGGCGCCGACGAGCCCCATCGCGAACACGGCGAGCAGAAAAAAGGTTCGGATGTTACGCTTCCATTCGGGGTTGGCGACAAAGAAACTCCAGATCAGGCCGACGGCGAGCACCCCATTGTAGGCACCCTGGTTTTGCGCCATGACTGCAGTTAGTTCGGCGCGCTCGGGGGTGAGTTGAAAGGTTTTCATGCCATAGGCGCTTTTCCAGAGAAAGCTCTCGAGTACCAGAATGTAGCAGTGGATGAATGCCACAAGGCCGGTGAGAATATTTGCTGTTGTTTTCATTAAATCATTAGATACCATAGTTTATCGTTTGTGACAGATTTACGGCATTTTTTTGGGGATATCATTTGACGGGGTGTTTTTTGACCGTTGCGTAGGCGTATGCGCCGTATGAAGTTACCGACATTGATATGCTTTGCGTTTCTATTCGCCTGCTCGAGCACCCAAAAGATCGACGAAACGGGTCCGACCGCCGATCTCAAAAAAGCCGCCTTGGCTGGCAATGCGACCTTGATTGAGCAGGCGATTCTCGCTGGCGCAGACCCGCTCGCGCGCGATGAGCGGCGCAGGATACCCCTGCATCTCGCGGTAACTTCGGGCAATGTCGATGCCGTGAGAGCCCTGCTACAGCCCAAGGCCGCGCTGGCTGCGAAAAAGTCTCGCCGTGAGGGAGTTGCGATTCTGAACTACCTCAACAATACCAGTTCGAAAAATTATGGCTGGATCGGTGCGAGTCTGCCTGACGCTATTCAGGGTTCGATGGCAGAGAGTTTCGAATTTAAACGCAGTGCCGAAAAACAGACGCAAAAAACCGCCGATAAGGTGATCGGTAAAAAGACCGAATATACGCCCGAGTTGCTTGAACAACTCGGCGAAAAAACGCAGGCTGCAGTCATCATAAGCGGTTCTTATACTTCGGTACCGGGTGGTAAGCAGGCCATAATTACAACGCAGGTCTATACGCCGGCAGATAAAAAGCTGATTGTCGAGGGCCAAATCACGGCAAGTCTCGATGTCAACATATTCGATGCGCTGAATCAGGTTGCAGCCGAAATCGTAACCCGCATTAAAGAATATACCTCTGCGGAGTTTGCTATCCGCCTCAAAAATTCAGAACTCGCGCTCATCTCTGATGTCAACGCACGCGATCGCGGCGATCTGACACCCCTTGCGATGGCAGCCGCCGCCGGCAACACCGCAGTCGTTGAAATGTTGATTAAAGCCGGCGCCGATTATCAGGCAGATATTATGGACGCGATCAATTTTGGTAACGATGCTGCTGCGGTTAGTATCATTCAGGTAGCGCCAGATATTAATTTTCGTATCGCGGGCGGTAAAACTCCACTGATACAGGCTGCATTCAAAGCGCGCTCCCAGCCGCTCAAGGCGCTACTTGCCCGCAAGGCGAACAGTGGTCTGCAAGATCTTTATGGATTCACCGCACAGCTCTATGCAGCTCAGGAGGGTCATGCAGAGATTCTGGCCGATCTCATTGCTGCGGGCGCTAACGTGAATATCAAAACCTGGGATGGTTTTACCGCGATCGAAGCGGCGCGGCGCAAAGGCCGAACCGATATTGTGGAAATGCTCGGCAAAGCGGGTGCCAAATGAGATTGGGCATTATGCGAAAGACTCTCGTTCTCTGCGTTCTCTTCGCCGTGCTAATTTCTGCAAACTGCGCTTCAAAAGCACGCTATGTATACCAGCGCACAGTGCCTGGTTCCGACGGCACGGTCTATGTCCAGGCGACGCGGGTGCAGCCGCGGTTTCTCTTTACCTCACAGACTCCCGTTATACTGAATTGTAAACTGCGCGGCGAAGACCTCAAATGCGAGCGCGAGCTGACCCTTAACATCGATTCGCAATATTGGCAGGCGCCCGATTACTTTCAGAAGGAAGTTAAACCATGAAAAAAACCGTGATTCTGATTCTCTCTTTTGCCGCTATCTGTAGCGGTTGCCGTAGCCTTGAAATCACTAATTTCGAGGTGCTTAATAACAAAGACGGAAAGATCATCTATCGCGTCGACGCGCTGGAAAGCGGTGTCTTTTCTTCGCGTCCCGTGTTGGGTCTGATTTGTGTCGCTGACAGTAAGGGGGATCTCACATGCCGTTAAAAATCGCCCTGACGGCGCTGGCTGCTACCTGCTTTGGCTGCAGCGCTGTGAAATACAATTCGCATGTCGGTTCCGACGGTGCTAACGGTTATTTGCGAACCTATTATTCTTCGGCGAAGGCCAGTGGCCGTAGCGAAAGTACGGGTATCGAACAATGTAAGATACAGGGTTCTGATATTATCTGTAAAGATCTGAATATTGTTCACGCCGACGAAGAAACTCCTAAAGGCACCGAGCCGGCAAAATCGGCATCTGTAACGCCGGCGCCGGCAAAAATCGAGGCGCCCGCGAAGCCAGGGAAAGCGGCTAAAAAAGGTAAGTAACCTTACCACGCGCCGCGCACGCCGAATTGGCTGCCGAGCCCGTTCAGCGTCGTAATACTTGCCTGTGCGAAGAAGCCCACAACTGCACCGGTTCGTCCGGGTATGAGATTGAACTGCAAACCGACAAAGCCGCGTGCGCTTGCAAATTGCGGCGTGGCTGAGTTGCTCACGGCGAGTGTTCCGTTACCAACAATATTTTCGCCGCTGCCGTTATTCCCCTTAACGGTACCCGATAGATTTATATCTGTTGTTGCCTTGCCGACGTTAAAGTCTGCACCGCCGCCAGCGTAGAGCGAAAGAAAGTAAAGCAAGCGTGTACTCGTCGAAAACTCAACAGGTATGGTACCTGAGCCCGATGTGATCGCCATCGTACCCGTGGGATTCCAGACTAAGAGTTGGTCTCCCGACGTTCCCGAACCAACGACAACAGGCGTAAGTCCCTTACCACTCGTCGAGTCGTAACTTGCGGCCAGTCGCGAATAATCGAAACCGGTCGTGAGCAGTATCTCGCCATATTGCAGTGCCGAACCGCGCGCCCGCGTCAGTTGGTATTGTACATGCAGCCCGGCAACAGTGGCCGAAAGATTAAGGCCGCTGGTCAGATTATTAGAAGAGGCGCTCATGACATTCACCAGTACTGTCATGCGTGAAAGTTCGAGGGGCCCGAGGTATCGCGGCGTTCTGAGATTACTCAGGTTCATGCCCACCATTGCCGAAAGCTGGCCGCCGATGCCGAAGCGGGGTAAGCCGTCGCCACTCAAATCGCCGAGCTTCGTAAAGACATCGCCGAGTGTTTGGTTAACCGCATTTACGGCCACGCCACCGCCACCGCCCACAATAAAAGTGTAATTGCCCGAGGCATAGGCAGTACCTGCTCCCATTGTGGCGAGCGACTGCGAGGTTGCGTTGCCCCGTGTGATATCGCTCAGCGCAGAGAGCTGGTACTTCTCGGCGATCTTGCTCATGAGCGCAGGCACCTTATTCGCAAAACTTGTGTCGGTCAGGTTAATGATCGTCGAGCCGTCGGTGTATGACCAGATTGGTGCTGCGAGGGGGATTGCAATCAGTGTCGTCGCCAGTAAGCGCAGAGGGGCTCTTTTTATAGACTCGGTTACTTGTGTCATATCGACCAGCCAATGGGCTTTTACACAACGCAAGGCGTAAAGCGCGATTTATTAAATAAACCGGCGGTTTGCTACAGCGCCATCGTTAGCGCGGCAAACTCCGGCACATCGTGCACCCTCGCCCACGACAAAGACGACATCCTTGTCGGCGGCATTATTTGGCGCGTCGTGCGCCCTCGGCAGGAATCGAACCTGCGCACATGGCTTCGGAGACCAACGCTCTATCCACTGAGCTACGAGGGCATGGGATTAAACCCCGGGCTGTATGAGCCGGGGTGACATGCCGTAAATCAATCCTGCCGGGGCTTTTGCGACCACTTCATGAGCGCGTTTTGCAGCGCCGCGAGATTGAACGGCTTCATGAGGAAATCGTCCATACCTGCGTCGAAGCACCTGCGCTGGTTCTCCACCGACGAATCTGCAGTGAGGGCAATAATGATCAGTTTTTTGCCGTTGGGCATTTTGCGAATACGCTCGGTCGCTGCGATTCCCGATACTTCGGGCATCTGGACGTCCATGAGAATCAAATCGAAGTGTTCCCGCGCCACCCACTCGAGAGCCTCTTTGCCGTTCTCGGCCATGGTGGCCCTGTAACCGAGAACACGCAGCGATTCGGTAATGACAACCTGGTTAACGACATCATCTTCAGCGACGAGAAGTTTAAGCGGATAGCGACTGGCAAACTCGCTGTCGATTTTAACGGGAGGATTCAACAAAGTTGTGGCGCTGGTTTCAACCGCATCGGGAATTTCGAACTCCAAGGTGAAGAAGAAACAGCTGCCCTTGCCCGGCAAACTACTCACGAAAATATTACCGCCCAAAGCTTCAATGATGCGTGAACTAATCACAAGACCTAAGCCGGTACCGCCATACCGGCGCGAAATTGTCTGGTCTGCCTGCGTGTAGGGTTTAAAAAGATTCTGCTGATCTTCTTCAGAGATACCGATTCCCGTATCTTCGACCGAAAATTCAACGGTAATTTGTTTCGGTGTTTTTTCGAGTACCGTACAGTTTAGCAGGTTCCTGAAAAACTCTTGAAATAAATGAAATTTCGTGCGTATAGTAACTATGCGCGGAAACGGACCAGAACAGAGCGACCTGTATAGTTACATTTCTCTTGAAGATAGAGTCCCGGCA
>JAFLED010000119.1:1064-11279 GCA_017302045.1 Spirochaetota bacterium | reverse complement strand
AATATTCAGCGTGTGTTTCGAAGGCGGTGCATTCTTACGCACGGTGCCGTCGATGATGCCAGCCGGATTCGCATTGAGTTTTTTTTGCTCAAACGCCGCTTCGAACGAAGCCATGGCATGCAGAGCATCCTGCAGAGTCTTCGTGCGTTTTCTGAGTTCGGTCAGTGCCTTTGATGTGTCAGACAGGTCTTTCTTATTACCCTCAAGCCGGACAATCGGGGCTTTTTCAACCTCGACGAGCTTGCGTACCAGATCTTTGGTGTCTATTCCCGACGCGAGACCGGGCATTTGTGGCGCTGGCATTTGTGTTGGCTCCCTCGGGGCTTATGTCCCCTATCCGCTTTTCGGCGGATTTCGCCAATCCCACAAGCGTTTTTCGTAAAAAAAGGGGTGGATATCCACCCCTTTACGGCTCTTTCTGCCAGGGCTGCCGGTAGCAGCCCGGTTAAGAGTTTAGAGTTTTTTCCAGACCTGCGTGCGGCCGAGAAGCGAGAAACCGATAAAGCCGCGCACTTTGAGGCTGTTGCCCTCGCGCTTGATTTTGCATTTATATGTTTTGCCGTTTTTCGGATCGAGAATTGTGCCGCCCTTCCATTCGTCGCCGTCTTCTTTGAGGTTCCACAGAATGGTCATACCGACGACTTTTTTGCCGTTATTTTCGCCCTTGCATTCTGTGCATACGGGATCCGGATCTTCGTTTGGTTTACGGTTGAGCAGTTTTGTGACTTTACCGTAAGCAACGCCATTGTGAACCCAGATGTTCACATGCGAACGCGCCTGGCCTGTTTCGTCGTCGATGGTCATCCATGTGCCCGAAATGTCTTCTGCCATGAGCCCTGTTGACAATAGGCCGAATGCTATCATACCCAGTAAGATTTTTTTCATTGAATTTCCTCCGCTTAGTGGCTTAACGCCAAAAGGTTATCGGCTCAGGTCACGCGCCATGAACCGGGGTCAAGCATTATTGATCGCTTTCAGGGCCATTTCGAGCGCTGGTAACAGCTGCGCTTTTTTGGCACGCTGGCTTTCGGGCTGAAATGCAAGTAGATAATCGGCGATACCATGCGAGTCGTCCGCCGGCCTGCCGACGCCGATGCGTATACGGTGAAAATCCCCGGTGCCGATGACCGCCATGATACTTCGTAAACCATTGTGCCCTTTATGGCCGCCGCCGAATTTATAACGAACCTCGGCTACGGGTAATTCTACCTCGTCGTGTAAAACAATCAGGTGGGATGCCTCCACGTTATGTTTTTTCATCGCCTTCACCACGCTCTGCCCCGAGAGATTCATAAAAGTCTGTGGCTTTAAAAAGAAGAAGAGCATATCGCCCTCTTCGCTCTGCCCCGTATGCGCCTCGAGCGCCTTGTTCGGGCTGTAGGTGACACCGGGAAAAACCTCGTCCAAAGCCATGGCTCCGGCGTTATGCCGCGTGAACCGGTATTTATCCCCCGGATTCATCAGGCCCGCGAGCAGCACTTTTTTCGGCACGGTGGGTTAGTCTGAATTCGCCCTTATGCCGCCATTTCTTTTTTGGTTGCAAAAGCCACTGCGCATCGTATAACGGTGAGCCGGTTTCTGGGACGTACGGGCTTTCTTTTTCTAGATTTGAACCAATGTAACAAAACCGGAAGCCAGGGAAGCGCGGCCAAAAGCTGTCCTAAACCCGACTTTGGCGCGTTTGCGCTGCCGCCATCCATGGCCGCGCAAACCCCGGTGCCTCGTGCACCAGGGCATAAAAGTAGGGGTACACCCCGAAGAGTAATGCGCGCCTCGAGGCTTCCAAAACTATTTGCGGGTTCAATTCTGCAAATGACAACGGCGCCCCGGTACCGGCATTTTTTTTACCATGCATAACCTCAAAGATGAGGAGCTGATCCGTGAACTCAAACGCGCCGAACTCGCCGAACACCTGATCGGCGAAACCGGTCAGACAGAAAGCGCGCAAAAGATTTTTGCGATACTTGTCGACAGGCACCACCGTCCATTCACCCGCCTCGTCGCGCTGCGTTATCCCGTCGATGGCGCGAGCGCCGATGAAATCACGCAGGATTTCTGGCTGGAATGTTACTCCGCCCTGCCCCGCTACAACCCGGAGCGCCCGTTTTTATCGTGGGCGACAACGATTCTTTTTCGGACTGCTGAGCGGTTTCTCAAAAAGCGCCGCAAAGAAGTACAGCTTTCGCCGCAGAACGAGTTTTTCGACATGCAGACCTCGAAAAGCGCAGGTATTGAAAACGAAACCCTCGACCGCAGCCAGATCGAGGGTATGTTGCTGGCCCTGCGCCAGTTGCCTGCCGATCTCGCGTTGATCATCCAGTTGCGTTTTTTCGAACAAAAGAAAATCGAAGATATCATGGCCGCGACGGGGCTCGCCCGTTCGACGGTATTCGAGAAATTGAATCTCGCTTACAAAAAGATGCGCGCCCTGATGGGCGAAAAGCCGCCGCCCTAGAGCAGCTCTTTGGGAGCCTTTTCGCGCAATTCTTTGATGTCGCCCAGGGCTTCGCGTTTAGCGACCAGCAAGACGCCGTTATCTTCAACCAGCACACAGTTTTCGAGGCCCAAAAGCGCAATCGTCAGGTTGGTTTTTATGATATTTCCCTTAGCGCGGTGGCTGATGATATTACCGCTGATGACATGATTGCCCGTGGCATCAGCGGGGTAAATACGCGAGAGCGCATCGAATGAACCGACATCGTCCCAGGAGAAATCCGCCTGAATGAGGCCGACCTTCTTGGTTTTTTCCATGATGGCATAGTCGACCGAGATATTCTGCATTTTCGGAAAATTCTTTGCGAGATTTGCCGGGTTTTGCGCAGAAAGATCGGCCAGTTTCAGCATCTCGCCCTGGTAGATACGATAGTCTTCGCGTATGCGGCCGAGAGAAAAGATAAACATGCCGGAATTCCAAAAGTGGCGCTCGGTCGTGAGATAATGGTTGGCCGTCTGGTAGTCGGGCTTCTCGCGAAAGCTCGAGATTGCGCTCATGCGCGGCGCGACCTCGATACCCGCCTCGATATAACCGTAACCGGTTTCAGCACGCGTCGGTTTTATGCCGATGCACCAGATACGTTCGCCGGCGCGCGCAAGCGCTAATTTGACGGTTTCTGCCCATTGTTCCGCCTGCCCGATGTGGTGGTCGGCGGCGAGTATGACGGCACCCGATTGGTCGTCGGCGCCATGTTGTTTGAGGTACGAGGTAAAATAAGCGATAATTGGCGCGGTGTTGCGCGCGGCGGGTTCGATGAGATACTGTTTCTTATCGAGCTTTACGATCTTTTGTATCTTCGCGGCGAGATCTTTGTTCGTACCGATATAGATGCGATCGGGCGTTGTCAGCAACCGCGCGCGCTCAACGGCTTCTTCGATCAGAGTTCGTTTGCCCGCGATGTTGATCAGCTGTTTCGGCCGGTTGACGCGGCTCAGTGGCCAGAGCCTCGTGCCCGAGCCGCCGGCCATGATCATCACAAACGGCTTGCCGTTGTGCACGAATTCTTTGGTCACTTTGACAGGTTTTAGAATGGGTTTGGTCGGCACTTTATTCTGCCCGCCCGATTTCACCGCCGTCGCTGTTTTCGCCTTTGCCATCTCTTCCTCTTGCTGGTTTCTTGTCAGATTGAATAGTCAAGTTGCGCTTTTGCCCGCCCGCGGCGTCCAGAATGACGTTTCCGGCGCGCGGCGCGATTTTCTCGATTTTATAGTACTCGAGGATATCGGGATTTTCAGCCACGAGCGCACCCATACGTTCGGCCTTCGCCAGGTCTTCATGGTTGCGCTTGCGTTCGAGGGCGAGATCGGCTTCTTTTTCGATTTGCACAAGCAGCGCGCGCCGGTCTGCGGCCGCCACCTGGTCGAGGTTTTTGGTCTGCGCCGCATAGATCTGGCTGTCGGGAACATAGAGGTCGCGCAGTTCGATACTCTTGAGTTTAAACCAGGGCGCGCGCAGCTGTGCGTCGAGGCGCTTCTGTAATTCGGCCAGATTATTATTGTTAAAAAAACCGGTGAGCTGCGTCTTTACTTTCTCCAGATTTTTTTCGTCGCTGTTGATATCGATGAAATATTCTGCCGCGAGAAACTGCAGCTGGTCTTCGATAAATTTATCGCGCTCGACGGGTTTCAGTTGCAGTGCCTTGAGCGCCGCAAAGGCTTCGGTCGCGGGTATCTCCCCCTCGATTTTGAGCTTCATCTGGACGTAAAACAGGTCGTTGAGCCGCAGGTACGCGCTGTAGCGCAGCGGTAATTTGATTTTGATTTCCTGCACTTTGGATTGAATTTCGAGCTGGTATTTGCGCCAGCGGTACGGTACGAACAGAGTCGGCACGAAGGTAATACCCTGCTCGTAGGGGAAAAATCCGCGGTTCTCGAGTCCCCCGCCGGCGACCTGCGATTGCAGAAATGTCATATGCCCCGAGGGCACCTGCAGTAAATTCAGGTAAAGTACGGTAACCACCGACGCAAGAGCCAAAATCTGAAAAGCTCTTCTGAAAAAATCGGCGAACACGGTTAATTTAAGAAAGCGCTGCTATTCTTCCTCTGAAGCGGGGGCATCCGGATTATGCAGCCGTATGGCGCGCTCGGGGGATATCGTCGTCACCGCATGTTTATAGACCAGGGTCTGCTTGTGGTCGTGTTCAAGCACAATAGTGAAATTATCGAAGCTGACCACCCTGCCCTTGATCGGCACGCCGTTTGAAAGGTAGATGGTGATACCCATCTTTTCTTTGCGAATCTGGTTCAGGATAAAATCTTGCAGGTTATTTTTGGTCATTTTCAGTGAAACTTACGAAATCTTTTACAAGCGCGGCAATTAGTCCATTTTCATAAGACGGGTCAACCGTTTTTGTATTCGCCGGTTGCGGCCGGGCATTGCGGTACCATGTCTGCTGGCGTTTGACGAGGTGGATGCTATTCTGGCAGATTAAATCGCTGACATGAGCCAATTCGTCGCCGGAAAGCTCCGCAGGGTATTTTCCCATACTCTCGTATGTTTCGATGAATTCACGGATACCGATGCCGGTGAGCGCGGGCACCTGCCGCCAGGCAGTCAGATCACCTTGCGTCATCAGGCCCTGTATCTCGCCAACAAGCCCCGCAGCCAACATCGCATCGACGCGGTGCCTTATGCGCTCGCGCAGCACGGTGCGTTCGCTGTCGAAAACCAGCATAAGAATTTCGAAATCTTCTGCGATACCACCGGTTTTTTGCAGCGCACTGATCGGTCCCCGGTGTGCATGGCACAGCATGAGTGCGCGCTGCACACGACTGACATTATGCGGATGGTTTTGCCGGGCGGCAACTGCATCGCATTGCATGAGTTCTGCGTATGCCTCGGGGCCTGACAGGGCTTCGACGCGCTCTCGGACCTTGTCGGGAATTTCAACCGAGGGCAAAAGGCCATAGAGCAAGGCATGCAGGTAAAAATATGTCCCGCCGCAAATGAGCGGAATTCTACCCGCCGCGTGTGCCTTCGCGATCTCTGTCTTCGCCTGCCGCATGAATTCCCCGGCGGAGAATGTCTCGGTCACAGGCAGAAAATTATAGAGCGCGTGCGGAAATTTTTGGAGGTCGCCGCTGGTGGGCGATGCCGAGGCAATGGTGATGTCGCGGTAGACCTGGCGCGAATCGGCGTTGATGACCGTGAGCGGCAGGTTTTGCAGGTGCTCGTAGATGAACGCTGATTTGCCCGCGGCAGTTGCGCCGGTGACGATGATCAGCCTCGGGCGCACGGCTTAAACCATGTGCGTGCGCACAACCTGAGCCAGTTCTTCTGCAGCTTTCATCAGGTCGTCGTTCACCACGACATAGTCGAAATTGTCTTTTTCCATTATTTCGAGTCGCGCGAGCTCGAGCCGGCTTTGAATCTCGGCTTCGGTTTCAGAACCGCGCGCGCGCAGCCGCCTTTCAAGCTCTACCATGTCGGGCGGTACAATAAAGAGACTAACCATGCGCAGTTCTTTGCCGCGGAGGGTCTGCGCCCCCTGGACGTCGATATCCAGAATCGGATATTTGCCTTGCTTGAAAATGCGGTCGAGCTCTGCGATTTCAGTGCCATAGTAGTTATCGAGCACGCGAGCATATTCGATGAACTGGTTTTCTGCGATACGTTTTTCAAACTCGGGACGCGTCAGAAAATGATAATTGATGCCGTCGATTTCGTTGGCGCGGCGCTGGCGCGTCGTCGACGAAATCGAATGCTGCAACCGTGGCTCTTTTTGCAAGAGTATGTTGATGAGACTGTTCTTGCCCCCCCCTGATGGGGCCGAGATCACGAAGATCGGGCGCTCGAACATTTTTCAGGTTCGGCAGTTTTGATGGCGCGTAAACAAGTTTCGGGGGATTCACCCCCGCGCGCGCAGGGCTATGGCCTGCTGTAACCGGTGCCGAAGCGCCCGAGCTGCGCGAGTCTTTCGCGGGCTGCCGCGGCATACGGCGTGCCGGGATATTTCAATACTTGCTTGTAGGCGGCCTCGGCCTTATGCGTATCGCGGTGGTACCACGGCCGTTCATAGAGCTGGCCCAGATTATACCAGGCACGATCGAGCGGAATCTCACGCAACGGGGTTCCGGTCTTGAAATCGGTTCCCTCGGCCATAAGGGTACGTGTCAGGTGCGGTAAAGCAGCCTCGAGGCGACCCGCATCGACGAGCAAAAGTCCGAGCCTGAGGCGCGCGAGTTTGCCCTGCTGCGAACGCGGTTGCAGCTCGCTAATGAACGCATAGAGACGCTCGGCTTCGGCGAGGCATTCGGTCTTCTTTACTAATTCTTTTGCGCAGGCATGGTAGCCGTCGGCTATGCGCAATAAGGCTTCGACGCGCAGTTTTTCATCCATACCTTCGGCGTCGCCTTCGAGGCCTGCATCGCCTTTGCGCGCCCGTAACCAAAGTGCCGTCAACCGGGCCTCGCGGCTAAAGCTGTCTTCGCCTGCCTCTTGTGATTTCTTTAAGAATTCGAGGGCCTTGTCGCGGCGATCAGAGCGCAAATACATCTGCGCGTTTTCGAGATAGACCTTGGTGAGAGGATTTTTTTGCTGCGCCTGTGCCTCAGCCTCTTCGCGGGCCGCGTCGGCCGCTTCGTTTGCCTGACCAGGGCTTGTTATGGCAGGCGTCGGGCTGGCGGATGGATTTTCAGGGGGCGTTGTGGGTTGCGGTTTTGCGGGCTCTTCAGCCGGGCCAGATGCCGGTGTAGAGCGCGAAGGCGCAGAGGCCGCTTCTTGGGCCTCTGTAGCCTTACCGGCTTCGGGCAGCAGGTTACCGCGTTCATCGAAGCGAAACTTTTTGGCTGCCAGTGAAGACAGCGGCAGAAATGCCAGGGCGTATAAGGCGAACCTAGACATCATTCGATAAATTCCATTTTCCCTTTCGCGGTTTTCGTTGCTGCGGCGGGTTTTTCGGCGACGGCAGGCTTAGCACGGGGGGCATCCGACTCATCGAAAATATCGCGCCCCTTCGTTGCCTGGGGTATCATGGGTTTGGGCGGCGCCGTTTTCTCCATGGCTGGCACAGCCGGCACAATCGCGGGCGCTGCTTCTTTTTTAACCGAGCCTATTTTTTCTTTGGTCAGGTGTGCGTCATCGTCTTCGATGGCTTTTTTATCTGGTGCGATGCGCGGTATCTGGTAGCTATCGCCTAAATAACCGGGGGATTTCTCTTTCGGGCGCAACACGTCTTCGTGTTTCAGCATCTCTTCTTTTTCACCCATGAGATGTCCCATCGTGTCGCGGCCCATCGCGGCGAATTTTGTTTCGTCCTGCGCCTTTTGGCGCGAGGGGAAATCCAACGGATCAACCTCGACGTCTTCAACGAGTTTGCGTTTTTTTGCGTACTCTTCGCGCATCTCTTGCAAATAGAAAATGTCGCGGTTGCGCTCCACAAGTTTAAAGCCGACGGGTTTGGCGTCTTGCAGGCCTTTGTTGATACCCGCGATAATCGCCAAAAGCGCGCAGAGCGCAGCGAAAGCCAGTGACGCCTTTTGAATGATGTCGCGGATATGCGGGGGTATGCGCTCGATGGCCCTGTCGATACTCGGAATGATATTGCCAAAAATGCGACGCAGCATAGGTTAATTATCGTATTTTTTGCGAGATTCACCCGCAAAAATTACCAGGGACATACGCTTTACGCCATGTGCGGCGCACAAAAAGTGACTAATGCAGCGACTCAAACAGAAGCTGAAACGCCCCAAGTACAAGTTCTGGCTGGGATTCATGGCAACGGCATCGCTCTTATTGATCGAAGTCATACCACGCACCGCCGCCTTTGCGGCAAAAAACGCGGCTGCACCGACGCTACCGAATGAAGAGGCAATCCGCGAAGCAGTCGTCCGCGGCGCGCAGAGTTACCTGAACCTGCCGTATATTTTCGGCGGTGCCTCGCCGACAGGTTTCGACTGCAGCGGTCTCGTGTTGTATCTCTATAACAAACAGGGTTTCACCATGCCGCATGGAGTAATCGCCATGCGTCCTACCCTGAAATCGACGAAGAACCCAAAGAAGGGCGATGTCATATTTTTTCTGAACGACAATCATGTAGCGGGCCATGTCGGCATCTATATCGACGAAGAGCGTTTTATACACGCCCCGAAAGAAGGTGCGGTAATCCGCTATGAAAAGCTGAAGCACCCGTACTGGCAAAAGCGTCTGGTCGAAATTCGCTCCGTGCTTTAACCCTCGGACTAATGATAATAAATTATCATTTTAATGACAGGCGTGTCACTTTTTTTGGCGCGGTGCACGCTTGTTCCGCCATATTATGTCAGATGCGGGCAATCCGCATAACTTTAAATACGTGAAAGGAAGTATAGCATGAGAAAGCTCACAGCACTCGCTCTGACGCTCTTAATCGCCTCTTCGGCATTTGCCTGGAAGGGTGCAACACACAACCGCTTGTCACAGGACTCCATCGACCTGCTCGCAAGCCTGACTTCGAATCCGCAGGCGCAAGCGGCGGTACAAAAACTCATTACGCGTTACGGTTCGCTCGCAGCCGCAAAAACTGCGTATGGCAACCAGGCGAAAGATGAAGATATTCCCCAGCCCAACACACCACTCGGCAACGACCAGTGGTACGACGCCTGGTGGTCATGGTCGCGCAACGGCTCGCCGTCGCTCTTCGGCCTCGTCGATGTGAACTATTTTGTGGCGCTGACGCACTTCGTGAATGCGTTCAACTCTTCTCCTTCTGCCGACGTGCATGGCCAAAAACCTATGGGGTACAACTATTACCGCAGCCGGCCGATGTATAATCTCGTCGGTGACAGCACTACGGGCGACTATGACTGGGTAACCGAGGCGTATAACTATAACCTCAATCCCACAAGCGACACCATCACGCGCATGAAAAACCTGTGCGGGGGTTCGTGCAAATTCAATAGTTCTGCCTACGATGACGATTACCAGAATGTCAACCAACCCTCGGGCGCAAGCGCCTGCGGTGCCCTCATCAACGGGCCGCAAGGCTACCTTGCGAGCGGTAACATGACGCTCATCGCGCGTTGCTACCACTACATCGAAGACGCTTCGCAACCGCACCACGCCGGTGCTTATTACGGTAAAGACCATACGGACTTCGAAGGTTTTGTAGAAGATAACTACTACAATTCTGCATACCAGATCAGCCAAACGCCTGCGAAACTTGCAGAAGCACAGGCGCTCTACCCGCTGTTTCTCGGCATGACAGCTGAAAACATCGTGAAGAGCATGGCGCAATGGTCGACAACGAACTGCTATGCGGTTTATACCAACGACTACACCAGCAATGAAGTTGCATGCGCTGAAAAGCTCATGCCACGCATTCGCGCGGCGGTAGCGGCAATGACGGCGAACAGCATCCAAAGCCGTCCGTAACTCATTCGGCAGTCCTGGCTATGGAATTCCATAGCCAGCAAAACGCTGGGAAATCCGCCTTCGGGCGGATTTTTTTATGCCTGTTAATGAGAATGCATTATCATGTTAATGACACGCGTGTCATTATTTTTGGCACCGCGCACCCCGTGGCTCGTATAATACTTCTGATGGGCAGAATTTTGTCCATCAATTAGAAATACGTGAAAGGAAGTACATGATGAAAAAGCTCACAGCTCTAGCTTTGATGCTAATCACCGCCTCTGCGTCATTCGCCTGGAAAGGCCAGACGCACAACCGTCTGTCGCAGGACTCTATCGACCTGCTCGCAAGCCTGACAACAAACCCGCAGGCGCAGGCTGCCGTGCAGAAAC
>JAFLED010000119.1:0-1054 GCA_017302045.1 Spirochaetota bacterium | reverse complement strand
GGTTCGCTCGCGGCGGCCAAAACTGCTTATGGCACGCAGGCAAAAGATGAGGATATCCCCCAGCCCAACTACCCGCTCGGCAACGACATCTGGTTCGACGCCTGGTGGTCATGGTCGCGTAACGGTTCGCCCTCGCTCTTCGGCCTCGTCGATGTTTCGTACTATGTAGCGCTTTCACACTTTGTGAATGCATTTAACGCATCGCCTTCGTCGGATGCCCACGGCCAGAAGCCCATGGGGTATAACTACTACCGCAGCCGCGCACTCTATAATCTCGTTGGCGATAATTTTACCGGCGACTATGACTGGGTGGCAGAAGTCTATAACTACAACCTGAACCCGACCGGCGGTACGATCGACCGTATGCGCGCTCTCTGCGGCGGTTCGTGCCGGTTCTCGACGTCGGGCTTCGACAAAGATTACCAGGATGTGAACCATGTATCGGGCGCAAGCGCGTGCGCAGCGCTTATCGACGGCTCTTTAGGTTATGTCGCGAGCGGCAACCTGACACTCATTGCGCGTTGCTACCACTACATCGAAGATGCGTCGCAGCCGCACCATGCCGGGGCTTATTATGGTAAAGACCACACCGATTTTGAGGGTTTTGTCGAAGACAATTACTACAGCCCCTCATACCAACTCAGCCAGACTCCGGCGAAACTCGCCGAGGCCAAGGCGCTCTATCCGCTGTTTGTTGGCATGTCGGCAGAGAATATCGTGAAGAGCATGGCGCAGTGGTCGACGACAAACTGTTATGCCGTTTATACGAACGACTACACCAGCAATGAAGTTGCCTGCGCTGAAAAGCTGCTGCCACGCATCCGCGCCGCTGTAGCCGCGATGACCTCGAACACAATCGCGCGGCGTCCGTAAGAATTTGCGATTGCAGCCGCGGGGGATTTCCCGCGGCTATCTCAAAAGGGTTACCATGAAAAAAATTTCTAATTCCCTGCTTTTTTTTGCGTTATTGCCGGCCGCCTTTTGCAGCGGCAAGGTGACGCACGACCTGACCGATGCGGGTATGCTGGCAGTGAGCGGCGATTTTCGCGTGCCC
>JAFLED010000118.1 GCA_017302045.1 Spirochaetota bacterium | reverse complement strand
ACTTCAGGTATGATATGGGTATGGAAAATGCGAACCCGCATGCCGAGAACAATGTCGTTAAAGAAAAAGCCAAATCGGTATCGTTCAGCCGCATCAGAGAATATTATGAGGCGAATAAAGACAAATACAAAGAAGTGCAGACGGTAGATTGCCGGCACATCAAGCTGAAAGATTACGATAAGGCGGTCGACCTGCGCGACAAGATCGAACATGGCGCCGACATGATCGCCCTGGTCAAAAAGCATTCGCTGGCAGAGGACAAGGCCGCGACCGACCCGGGGCTCATACCGGGTATCAAGAACGACGTCAACCTGCACAAACGCCCGCGCATTGAAACACTGTGCATGATGCCGAAACAGGGCGGCGTCGATCTCGTCAAAGACGGTGATTTTTACGAGATCGTGAAAGCCGAAAAACGGGTCGATGGTTATCCCCCGCTCGACGACACGACGCACCTAAAAGAAGATCTCGCGCGTGAAATCGCGGCGCTCGATCTCAAAAAGGAATTCGACGCCAAAAAGAAGGCTATCCTGAAAAGGGTTGATATCCGCATCAACGATGCCGAATTGGGTAAAATAAAATGAAACCGAGACACCTGATCATCGCCATACCCGCAGTGCTGGCGGTACTGTATTTTCTGACGCGCGACGCCGAAAAAAAATCGGGCATCGTGCAGCGGCAAGAAAGAATTACCGTGATTTCGGCGTCTTATAACGCCGCAGATTACCAGCCCGATCTCGATAATTACCGCCTCGAGCGCGACGAACTCATGGCAAAGGCGAACTATACCGAAGCCCGCATCAAACCCGAATTTAAAAGTGGCATTGAATACAAACAGTCGAACCTGCGCGCCAAAATTCCCGCCGGGCCGGTCGACGATTTTGGCGCTCCGTTTTTTATACCGACAGAAACGGCGATGACAGACCCAAAGGTTTTCGAGCAAGAGCTTGCAAAACACAAAGAGCGCTCTGACGCGTATATGGCCGCCCGCATGGATGAGATGCGTATGAATACGACGGCAGAGAAAGCCGCGATCAGCGCCAATATTCAGCAGGCAAAAGCCGCTGGAACCAAATCGCCCGAAGAGATCAAACGCGCCGAAGATGCGCTCGCTCGTATCGAAGTACTCGAAAAAGTTCTCAAGGGCGAGAAGGTCGAGAAGATTCTGGATTAACCGCGCCGATAAAAAAATCGTTTTGCCCGCTCTCATGCACCACCTGCACGAGCGGGTATTTCACCTCTTTCCCTGAATCGGTCACGCGCGCGATTTCTGTCCAAACCTTGCGCAGCGCTATGGCCGTCTGTGCATAGACGCTGAATTTATACCCCGCTTCGATATGGATTTTTACGGGGATACGGTTCTCGCGGTTCAGCGCGGTGAGCACATGCGGCGGAATGTTTTTCTCAGTGATGCATCCCCCCGCCGATTTCAGATAGGGTTTACCGACGGTAATCGCGCTGTCGAAATATATAAGCACCGGTTCGCATGGCATCGCGAAGGATTGTAACAGGCGCTGTGTTTTCACAACCTGTTCGCCGGTCTTGTTGTAATCACCGCGGTGTTCGCCGGCATACACAACCGCGCTGAAGTTCTGTTTATCGCTGCGCTCTACACCGCTGAAGACGCCGAGGTAAAGATATGAAAACAGAAAAAAACCCGGCACTGTCACTGTAAATGCCCCGATGATGAGCACGAATTTTTTATTCAATTTTTGAGCCTTTCTGCAATCAGTTTTTCGATGATCTTTACTTCGGCGTCGGTGAGCGGAATCACCGAGAGTCTGAAGCTGGTAAAAAGCAGGGACTTGCCGAGGCCCGCGGCTTTTAATGTCTCGCGGTCGAGTTCGAAGGGATATTTTTTCACGAACTTAAAGCGCGGCGAAAACCATTGCGGTTTTTCACGCTTGCTTTTGGCGTCGAAATACGGCGATTTTTTATCGAACGCGCTTTCGTCCGGAATCGCCTTCTCGACGACTTTCATTTCACCGACAATCGCGGGCACAGCGCAGCTCGAATGGTAAAAAAAACCGCGGTCGCCGATTTCCATCGCGACGAGATTATTGCGCGCCGTGAAATTGCGCACGCCATCCCACAAGGTAGTTTTGTCTTTGAGCGCCGCGAGATGATCGATGCCGAACGTGTCGGGCTCTGATTTGAGAATCCACGCGCGCGGCGCTTTTGCCGCCATTATTTTTCACTCCCCAGATCCCAGACATAGTCGAATTCTTCTTTAGCGGCTTCGTCGAGACGCTCTGGCTGAAAGAGAGTTTTGACTTTGGGGTTCGGATAGAGTTTCACTTCATTCACTTCGGGGATATGCGTAATCATGCGCACGATGGTGTTTTCGCCCTCGATCTCATAGAGCATAAAGGCAGTGCCCTTGCCCGGTACGGGCATGGCGGATTTCAGATAACGCATAGGCGCTGATCCGCAATTTCGCACACGGCGAAAATCATTAATACGCGAACCGGGCAAGGCTGTGGCTGTGGGCGGGTTCAGGTTCCGGCGACGGTCAACCGCTCGAAAAATACGCCTTTCGGGCCATAATACGCCGCACGCTGGACAGCCTCTTTCGACTTAAAAGCCGCGGCAAAAGCGGTCTGCGTCGAACCCGAGACCGACCCGCCTTTGATCGGTATTTTTTTACCGTTTTTATGCAGATAACCCAGGCGGATCTCCCCCGAAAACGCGCCCGAGATCGTGTTCGGCTGGAATGTCGAAAACTTACTGAGTTCGAGCACGCCTTCGCCGAGGAAATCCGCGTAGGGGGTGGCACCGCAGGCGACGCGGATATTCATGAGCGCGCTGGTACGCGGCAGTTTCAAGAGATCGGCGTAACGGCCGTCGATGAGAAAATTCTCGACGCGCGAATCGGCGACGAGGGCTACCGTGCGTGCCTCGAAACCCAGATCGTCGAACGCATAAGAGCGCATGCCACCGGGAATCGCCGCGTCGGACGAAATCGCAAGGGGTTCTTTGCCCTCGCGCACGACCATATCGCCTTTTTGAAAAATCGAATAACGGTTGAAGAGCGCGTGGCCGTCGAGTTGCGCGACGAAAAAATCGAACAGCGAATCGAGTGCATCACCCGCAAGCACAACCGGAAATTCCCCCGTGGGTGGCAGCACCGCCGCCTCGAGATCGCCAAGCACCGCGGCGTCTTCGGCGAGCTGTTCTTCGAGTTTCAGGTCGCCGAGAATCCGCCGCTTTTTAATCCCCATGATTTCGTGGCGGTTATCCGGACTCGTCAGTACATAATCGCAGACGACGCGCGTCGACGGCGCAGAGGTTTCGAGCCCGCGGTGATTACGTATTGTGTAGTCGTATTCTTCGAAGAAGAGTTCCATGCTGTTCAGGGGAAAGCGCGCCAAATGCTTCTGCCTGAAATCGCGTATCTGAAAAGCATAGGCGATGAGATCGTCGAGTTCGGCTTCGCTGATTTGCTTATCGCGAATCGGGGCGGCCGTTGCCGGTGCCGGGTATGCGGCAGAAAAATTAAAAGCCGGGTTACGCACAAGCCGTGCCCGCGCCGCAGTATCGCGAATGACTCCCACGAGCGATTCGGGTTTGCCCTGGAAGCGTGTTGTGCTTTCGCCCATCAGCGAATCGTCGACAGGCGTCTGTACACGCAGCGCATAGTTCTGCACCGAATTGCAGCGTACAGTTTCGAGTTCGTCGCCCACGAGATAAACCTCGGTCGAGCGTTTTTGCAGGTTACTCACCTGCCAGCCGCGAAGACCAGGTGTGCGTTTAAGTAGAGATACGAGGCTTTTCAATTTCGGTCAGGGACAAAATTGTGTGTCGGAAACTTTATAGTTCGAGTTACCCGGGCAGGTCAGGGTATATCCGCTCGTGTCGCATTTTTTATCTTCATAGGTAATGATGGTATCGTCGTAGATGGTGAGCGTCGTCGATTTGCAATCAACGCTCAGGTTTTTACAGGCATCTTTGCTGCTCTCGTCGGTGCAATACGTTGCGATGCGCTGGCTGGCGTTTGACCCGCCACAGGTGGGTGTCTTCGTCGTAATCGTCGTGGAATGAATGCAGACTGTGGGTTTGCCCTCGTCTTTCTTCAGGTTGGCGCAGGCAAAGATCGACCCACCGATGACTGCGGCAAAAACAAGGCGCATACCGGCACACGTCGCGCTTCGGGAGCGGCGTCAACCTTTCCGTATTTATCACCCGTGGGATTTTCACTTTTTTTGTCACCACCATCAAGTTGCTGTTTCTTATCGAATAATGTCGCTAAAGCTACCATAGGATGCGTAAACCTGGCTAAACGCAAGTCCAGATGGGTTCTGCAAATGCCGTATAAAACGATTAAGGCAAGGTATGTCTATAGGGCATGCTGGCTGTTTGAAAGAGTGAACTCCCCCTCTGCGGGATCATACCGGAAGTCAGCGCTTAGACCAGGGCGCCGACCAGAGAATTCGTGTCTCATTGTCTGCGGCCCCCGGTGCCGCCGTAACCGGGGGCCATAGATGGCTCAACTGGGCCACGTATGGAGCGTGTGCATCGCAGGATGCATGCGGGCCGCATGTGGAAAATTCCAAGGAGGGAGAAGATGCAGATCAATCACAATCTGCCCGCGATGCAGGTGAATCGTCAGTTGCACAAGGCTTTCAGCCGCTACGAGAAATCGATAGAGAAGCTGTCAACCGGTGAACGGATTAACAAGGCGGGCGACGACGCGACCAATTTGGCCGTGTCGGAAAAGATGCGTACACAGATTCGGGGCTTGAAACAGGCCGAGCATAATGCGATGAACGGAATGTCGTTCATTCAGGTTGCGGAAGGTAACATGGGTCAGGTCAACGAGATTCTGCAGCGCATCCGGGAACTTTCGGTGCAGTCGGCGAACGGAATTTATTCCGATTCTGACCGGCAGCAGATTCAGGTAGAGGTATCGCAGCTGATCGACGAAGTCGACCGCATCGGTACATCCGCCGAATTTAACCGGAACAAACTTCTGACCGGCAAGTATGCGCGTGGTTCGAAGTTGGGGTCGATTTTCTTTCACGTCGGGCCGAATAAAGGCCAGCGCATCCAGGCGTTTATCAAAACGATGAACGGCAGGGCGTTTGGTTTTTACCAGGGCAACGGCGCGAAGGCGGCCAAAAAACCGTTACAGACGGTTTTCCAGGCGAATGAGATGATCGGTACCGTGGATAACGCTATCGATAAGCTTGTGCGCCAGCGGGCAGATTTAGGAGCGTATCACAATCGTTTAGAAACGACGGTCGATGCGCTGAGAACCGGCTATGAGAACATGGTCGCGGCCGAGAGCCGCATCCGTGATACCGACATGGCCGAAGAACTGCTGGAGTTCACGAAAAATCAGGTTCAGTTACAGAGTGGTACGGCGATGTTGGCTCACACCAACTTTTCCTCTCAGCTCGTTGTCTCTTTAATAGAGCACGGGAAGTAACGGGATCCGCCCGATCTTCGTTAAGATCGGGCCTGACACATTCTGCTCACGCAGAATATGCCTGGGATTTTCACTTCGAGGGGCACGGCGAATGCGCAAACGCATTCGCCTCTGCCCTTTTTTTGTGCGCCGAACAATATAACGGGTGACGGTATGTCTCGACTACCGGAATCTCCGGATAAGGCACATTATTCATTTGAGCACCACTACAGAAAAAAAGACATTCGCCGAACTCGGCGTTTCACACACCACTCTCCAGGCAATCACCGACATGGGCTTTCGCGAAGCCTCGCCCGTACAGGAAAAAGCCATACCGATTCTGCTTGAAGGCCATGACCTGATCGGCCAGGCGCAAACCGGCACCGGCAAAACTGCGGCCTTTGCCATACCCGTCGTTGAGCGCATCTCGAACGATAAACGCCTGCAGGCGATGGTGCTCTGCCCTACCCGCGAACTTGCAATGCAGGTCGCCGACGAGATCCGCAAAATTCTGAAGTATAAGAAGGATATCCTCGTTGCGACGGTCTATGGCGGCCAGAAAATCGGCATGCAGTTCCGCGACCTGAAACTCAAGCCGCAGATCATTGTCGGCACGCCCGGCCGCGTTATGGATCACATGCGCCGCAAAACGATCAAGATGAACACGGTGCAATTTTTTGTGCTCGATGAAGCCGACGAAATGCTCGCGCAGGGCTTTCGCGAAGATATTGAGCTGATACTTACCGACGCGCCGAAAGAACGGCAGACCATACTCTTTTCGGCAACGATGTCGAAAGAGGTAATGGCGATCACTTCGCGCTTTTTGAACAACCCGCAACGGGTGGATGTACTCGCCGGCGAAGGCAATAAACCGAAAATCGAACAGTATTTCGCGATCGTACCCGAGAAAAACCGCGTCGAGGCGGTGATACGCCTGATGGATTTTTATGAAATTAAAACCGCGCTGGTGTTCAGTAACATGCGCTCGCAGGTCGACGGTCTGACGGCGCAATTCAACGACCGGGGTTTTTCGGCCGAGGGCATTCACGGCGATTTGAACCAGGCGCAGCGCGACAAAGTCATGGCTAGACTCAGAACCGGCAATGTTCGGTTGCTCGTCGCCACCGACGTTGCGGGCCGTGGCATCGACATCAGCCACATCGACGCCGTCTTCAATTTCGACCTGCCGCGCGATATTGAGTCATACATCCACCGCGTTGGGCGTACGGGCCGTGCCGGTAAAAGCGGCCGCGCCTTTGCATTCGTGCGCGCTACCGAGCTCGGCAAATTAAAGCGCCTCGAAAAAGCGCATGGCATCAGGGTGACTGCGCACGATATACCGGCGCTCGAAGCACTGGTGGGTAAGCGCACGGCGGTGGTCTTGCAAGATCTGGCGAATGTGGCGAAAAAAGCTAACCTCGAAAAACTCTACCCCGACGTGCAAGAGCTGGTAGAACAGGGGATATCCGCAACAGACATCGCGGCCGCAGCGATCAAGATTCTTTTGGGCAAAGACGGTGGTGGTTATGATACGAAGGCACACTTTACTTCGTTTAAAGAAGAGTTGAAATCGCTACAGCAGGCGAAACCCAAAAGCGGAAATTACAAGAGCGGCAAGAACCGGAATCGCTTTAACCGGCGTCAGCGCAAATAGCCTTTTAGCTCTTGAGGCCAGCGTCGTTACGTTCGTTTGACCGGAGTTCTCGAAATGGCGGAAGCCTATGGTCCGCCAGGTTATGGCGAAGATCCCCAAAACGACGCCAAAGAGAAATTCTATTATCTCATCCTCGAAAACAAAGTTAGTTTCCTTCAGAATATCAACGAAATAAACACTCCGGAGACGGATATCCGGGAAATACAACTCGTCATTTTTGCTGAATTTAGGCGCAGTGCTTTCGCCCTGAGCAACCAGTCATTTTCGAAGCTCTTAAAAAAACGTATAGCCCACGCCCAATGCAGCCCAGAAGTGGTGTTTCGGACCCGGGATAAACGCATGCAAGGCCTGCAGGCTGATCGTAACACCCGAGCTTTGGAACAGCGGCAGGTCATAATCGAGACCATAACTGATGCCAAAACCGGCAGTCGCCTTGATCCCGTCTGTCTGGTCATGGATGCCCCCGAGCCCTGCGGCGCCCTTTGCCACGAGGCGGTTATTCCAGATGGGTTTTTTGAGCATGAGCATCCAACCGCCGACCAGATGCTCCCCGCCTGCAGGCATCGCAAAGCCCTTCGACTGGATGAAGGTATGGTCGAGCGCCACGGTCAGCTGACTCTTGCGGAAAGTACCGCCGATTTCCATGTTGTGAAACAGGCCGCCCGAGGTTGGGCCATAACCCCAGCCGAGCTGCAGCTGGAAATGAAAACCGCCGCGCACCGGCAAAGCCGCGGGTGTATCTTGGCTTGCCGCCTCAGCAAAAATAAAATTTTGCATCACAAGGACAATCAGGCCGAAAATCTTTAAGGAACGCACGGTTTAGCCCCCGACCTCAATATGATTCGTAAATACGTTTTTGTTTTTCTTTCGTTGTTATTCATACCTGTCTTCGCGCAGAAAGTGACGCCGGGTGCCAATACCCCCGGGCTCGGCATCGAAGACGAACTCAACCTCAGCAAAGATAAAAAGAAAAAGAAGAAATCCGGCGCAGCCGTAAACGACCAGGGCGAAGATATCGCCGATAAGAATACCACGGTCGAAGGTGAAGACGAGCAATACGCCCCGCCGCGCAAGAGCGATATCGAATTACCCAGGGTTTCTGAGGGCCAGCTGAGCCGGTGGGAAGACGAAGTACGCGACCTTAATCAGGGTGAACGGCGCGGCACCAAACTTTTCGAACGTAAGGCGCAGATCAAGGCCGAGTATGGTACACAGAATACACTCGGCGCGCAGATCTTCGTCACTAAAAAAGACGAATTCGGCGCATACCTCATCGAATACAAGCGCAATAAATACGACTACGAAGCGTATGGCAAAAGCGTCGCGGCGAACTCGGCGCTTTCGCACGACGCGCTGAAATTACTCGGCCAGCTCAACTTCTCGCAGAGCTACAAGATGCTCCTGCGTACCGAATACCGCGAAACAGACCGCGGCCTGCAGTCTAATGCCGTTTTTGGCAATGAGAATAAAAAACTCGGCGTCTTTCAGTGGGATAACCAGATTCGCCCCGGCGATAACCAGCGCATCACTGCCGGCATTACCGGTACGCTTGCGCAGGGTTCTGTGACGCAGACGGGCACGAGCACCGCGCAGACTGCGGATTTTAAAAACATCAAGGCGGCGCTCGAATGGCAGTATATTTTCGGCGAGCGCAATGCGCTCACCATTGCGAGCGACCTCTGGTATGGCGAGAATACCGATTATTTTACCGGCACGCCGCAGTATTACCGTGCAGGCAATGCAGAGGCACGCAATGTCTTTCCCTTGGCGCGATTTCTGATCGGCGCTGACAACCAGGCGCTGCAGATTGATGCGACCGTGGGGGCAAAAGTTTTTTTTGCGCAGGGGTTCTCCCCTGTAATCGGCCCACGCGTTGCGCTCGACTTTTTTTATCCCGGGTATCAGGGCACATTCGAGGTCGAGCGTACGGGGCAGCTGCCAGACACGGAAAAATATTTCTTTAACCCGGTCTATCAATCCCCCTACCGCTTTTTTCAGGCCGAAGATGCCTGGCGCATGGCGGCGAAGAATAACTTTCACCTCACAAAAGAGACGCACCTCAAGGTTTCGGCGACGCTCTATAATTCCCCGGTCTATTTCGACCGCCGCCTCGATGTTGCAACGGGGCTCTTAACGCTGACGCCGATGAACTACCGGGCATTGCAGGGGGCCGTATCGTTTGCACAGAATTACGGTACGAATTTTTATCACGATACCGGTCTTGAAACCGAATGGTTCATCGACAGCGCATCGCTGCGCGAACCACTTGCGCTCTTCACCCGGTTGCATTATACACCACAAAACTGGGATTTCAGCCTCGATATACGCTACATACACCAGCGGCGCGAAACCGATCTCGCGACGCTCGCGACAACGACACTCTCGGGTTATGTTCTGCTCGGCGCCGGTATCGAGCGAACCCTGTTACCGTCGGTCAAAGTCTTTATCCGGGGTGAGAATCTGTTTAACCAGAAATACCAGATTGTCTCACTCTACCAGACCTCGGGCGCACGCGCCTGGTTTGGCCTTAACATGGTTTATTGACGGTACGTGTTTTTTTCAAAAATTACCCGTGCATGACATTTTCGCGGAAGTTCTCGTTGACCCTCAGCCTGTGTTTCTTGCCGGGTGCGGCGCTTTTCGCCCACGCGGTGGATATCCCCGGCGGAGCCAAGAGTCTTAAACCCGGTCGTTACACCGCGATCGTAAAACTCGACCGCCCCCGCGCGGCTAAAGATGGCGTCGAGGCCGACATTATTGTGCCACCCGGGGTGTCGTCACCCGCCCCGGCGGTGGTGTTTATTCACGGTAATGCCCGCAATAAAGATTTTTATAAAACCGCAGCGAATTTTCTCATCGCCCCGGCCGCGGTGCGAAAAACTGTCGTCATCACCATCCAGAACTGGTGGCCGCTTTCGGGTGACAAACTCGAAGCGACCGAAGATACCCGCAGGGCACTCAATATACTGATTCACAAACTCGTCGATGCGGGCGCGATACAGGGTAACCGCGTCTACCTGAGCGGTTTTTCGGCCGGAGGGCTCGCGGCGCTTGCGACATTCTTGCAGAGTATCGATCATTTCCGCAACGACGCGTACAAACAGAAGTTTCTGACTTCATGGGCCTCTCTCATCAAGGCTTCGCGCAAAGACCCCGACGATTTTTATTATAACTTCCGCAACCCCGGTAAAGAGGCCGGGTTCTATCCGTATGCGGGCATCATGTATATCAAAGGCAACTTCTACACCAAGTTTTTCTCTTTTGTGAACGACCCGATTCTGAATGCCGAAGAAACGCGTAAGCACTACGCGGTGCTCACAGGCGATAAGAAGATTGTTCTGACCGTCGGCGGCGATAAAGAGGCGAAAGACGTCGTAAAAGAAGTTCCGGCCTGCCGCAGTTTTCTCAAGAACCTCGGCATGCGCCTCGACTACCATGAATTCGGCGACGAAGGGCACAACATCGACAAGTCGAGTATCGAATTACTCTGGCAGATGCTGCCTTGACCTCTACCCATTAGCATGGCGAGGGCGCCCGAAGGCCGCTTGCGGTTACAACACGTCCATGAATGCCGACACGCTAAATACCGCCTTACCGACACCCGCTTCGCCATATCCCGGGGGCACAGGTAACTGGTATTTGCGGTGTATCGCACGGTAGTTGCGCAGCAGTTTGAGATAATACTCTAACGGCGGCGGAGCCGAGGCTTCGCCGAGCGGAGTGAAAGGTTCGGGACACCAGGTCGTGAACCGTGGCACAATGCCTTTGCTCATGAAGAAATCCAAACCTTCTGAGGTCGAGGCGACGGCTTTATCGACGTCGGTAAAACCGACACCGTCAGCCATTTCGACGCCGCCGACAAAATTCGGGATGACATGTTCGGGGCCAAATACCTCTGCGGATGCCACGACGCGGCGAATCCAGTTGTCGCGGCCGATGAAACGTTCTTTACCGGGACAGATTTTTTTGAAGAGTTCGGCATCCCAGACTTCGTAATTGGGGTGATAAATTTTTACCCCCGCCTCGACGGCTTTTTTGCAGTCGTCGGTTTCCCATGCCTGGATGACCATTTTGGAAATAAAACGCTCTTTGAGTGCGTCGCTCATCGCGCGCGGGTCGTCGGCCTACGGCCGGGCCTTGAACGGCGGCTCCTCGCCGCGCAGCACCGCCCACTCCTCGTCCGTGATCTGGGCGGCCACCTCCACCACGCGCGGATCGAACT
>JAFLED010000117.1 GCA_017302045.1 Spirochaetota bacterium | reverse complement strand
AATCGGCCAGTGCGGCGTCGTTGATCAGGTGGATCGCGTAGCCGAGCGCGACCCCGAGGGCGATCGCCAGCAGCGACGCTGTTGTCGATGCTGGCGATCGCCTGTTTCTTTTTTTCATTCTGCTTCATCGCCACGAGGTGTGCTTCGAGTTCTGCGCGGTATGCCGCCTCGGCCCACGCGAGTTGAATCATCGTGAGTGCCCGTACCGAAAGCAATACTTTGACGAGTTCTTTGCGATCGCTAACCGCCGTCGTGTAGATTTTTTTCTGACGGATCAACAGCTCTTGGGTCAGAATTTTATGCGTATCGATATTCTTGATTCCCTCTTTGATCTCTGCCGTTTCGAAAGTGGGGTTCACGATGAGGCGGAGTGCTTCGGCGTCTTCGGTATTTTTCGCTTCGCGGATACGGCGTTCGACACGCAGCTTTTCGTCGCGGTCCATGAGGTAGGCGCGTTCGAGAACCGCGAAGGCCTTCTGCAGACGCTCACGCGTCGTGGCTTGGGTCGGGTCGTTCTTCATGAAGGCGGGAGACTGCACCGCAGTCACCTGGTGCAGTTCGCCGTTCTTCGATAGCTCCATGAACGAGCCGCGCACACCCACAATCATCGTTGGTGTACGAATGTGAAAGACATGCTTCGCATTCCCTTCAGGTTTTTTAACGAAAGCGCTTAAACCGCCCTGCACAACGAAAATTTCGGAACGCGGTTTTTTGACATCGTCGCTCAGGTGGTTAAAACTCACAACGCTGTTGGGTTTCATCGCAATCTGGCTGCCGTCTTTGAGGCCGACGACGGCGCCGCTGCGATAACCCACTTGCACACTCGACTGTTCCGTCAGTTTGCTCGACATTTCGGCTTTTGCCCAGCGCCCGTTCTCAAAGACCTGTACCTTGCCGTGCATCGAAACAAAGCGGCCGTCGGCAGAAATGCCCTGCAAGGCGAAGAGGCACAATACGAGCGCCGCTACCGCGAAGAAGCGGATCTGTGCTGCAGTTTTTTTTTCGTATAGGCGCATATTTTCTCCCGTGGCGTTATTTGAGCGGCGAGGGCGCGGCCTTACGGTCGCTGGATGGGCGCACGAGGCTAATTCAGGTGGGCTGGGGCGTAAACAGCATTTTTTGATTGCATACGGCGAAATGACGTATGCCCACTATGGGGATTTACCCCATGTCAGAGGCCTGGCCACGCAGGTAACTAAAGCTGCGCCGCACGGGGGTAAATCCGGCTTCTGCAATAAATTGACGGGATTCTTCGGTGCTTTTGAGGCCAAACGAACGCAGTACATTTTCTTCGATCACCGGCGAGTTGATATCGTCGGCACCGAAGTATAGGGCAAGCTCACCGAGTTGTTTGCCGGCGACCATGATCGAAACTTCGATATGCGGAATATTGTCGAAAAAAAGGCGCGCGAGGGCGACCATTTTCAGGTACTCGTGGGGGGGCACTTTGCGCAGTTTAAAACCCTTCGTCTGCGCCTGGAAAGTCCAGGGCACAAACGACAGTACGCCGCCGGTCTGGTCTTGCAGCGCGCGCAGGTGAGCCAGATGCGCGATGATTTCTTCGTCGCTTTCTTCGCTGCCCCAGACGATGTTTGTCGAACCCTTGAGGCCCGATTCTTCGGCGGTGCGCATGGCGCGCAGCCATTCGGCGGTTGAGGCTTTTTTGGGCGAGAGAATGTCGCGCATGCGATCGGTCAGAATCTCTGCGCCCGCGCCGGGAAAGCTGTGCATGCCCGCGGTCTTGAGTTCGGCAAAAACCTCTTTCAGGCTTTTTTGCGTCAGCGTTTCCATGAACAGCACTTCGACCGGCGAAAACGCGCGTATATGCACCTGCGGAAATTTCTCTCTCACGGCGGCGAGAGTGTCGGTATAATAACGCATCGGCAAATGCGGATTTACCCCGCCTTGCAGAAAGAGCTGTGGCGCATCGAGGCGAATGGCCTCTTCGACCTTGGCCAGTACCGCCGCAGCGTCGAGCGTGTAACCTTTGCCCGAGCCGACTTCATCCATAAAAGAGCAGAAGCTGCATTCGACATTGCAGTAGTTGGTGTAATTGACGACGCGAAACGCGGTATAGGTAACTTCACCGGGGGGATTCACACGGTTGCGCACTTCATGCGCCGCGTTGCCGAGATCTTTGAAATCCGCATGGCGCCAGAGATAGAGCGCCGATTCGGCAGAGAGCCTGGTGCCACCGAGCGTTTTATCTAACAGTGTGCGTACTTGCGAATCCATAGTTACATGCGGGCATTCAGTGCGAGAACAACTTTATTAAAGAAGGGAGTTTTTGCCACCTGATGCGGGCGCAGGCTATGCACACCGGCAGGCAGAAAGCTTTCGCCGCGGGGTAAAGCAGAATGAGTGCACGAAAAAATGTCCGAATTTTGGGAACCCACCGTCTTTTTGATTGACGTGATCGTCACGGGCCATAAGCTGTCGGCTTGGGCAAGCTGTCGTTGTGAAGTACGCACAAAAAAAAGTAATACTTTCTCTCCTTTTTCTTTTATTCGGTTTTAATCTTCCGGTTTTTGCGGCTGCCAAAGCCGATGGTGCTTCTGTTTCAACGCTTTCGGCGCAAAATGCGCTGAATACACCGCTGGGCGTGCGTTCTTATGGCATGGGTATGGCGCAGACGGGTAATGCGAATGATCTTTCGGCTCTTTATTATAACCCGGCCGGGCTCGCGACGATAAACTATGTCGAATACGGCCTGTCATACCATGGGGCATCCAACGATGTTGCCGGCCACTCATTGCTCATGGCGATACCTTTACCGTATGGCAGCCTCGGGCTCACGGGTGTTTTTAACCGTGCACAAGACAACGAATATGTCGAGAAGGGCGTCAACACGCTGCCCGACCGCAATAAATACTCTTATATAGCCGCCCTGTCGTATGGTGCACCGGTTTGGGCGCGCAAGATCAATGCGGGTATCAACATCAAGTGGTTTGGCGCTAATTTTCAGGATTCCCCTACGGGCGCGGTTTATCCGCAGCAGCAGAAGGGTCTTTTTATCGATCTGGGTCTTTTGGGCACCTTTGATCCTTCGCATTACAGCGATTCGCTGCGCTGGTTACCCCGCATGTCGGGTGGGTTCAGCGCGCGCAACCTGCATCCCCTCATGAAATTTGATAACGAAGTGGGTAGCGGCGACAACCGCGAAGAATACAATGTCGGCGTGAGCATGCAGTTCCCGTACAAAGTCATGTTTAATGTCGATGCTGTGAATGCGATGAACGTACCCACGCGCATGCGTTATGGCTTTGAATACTGGCTCGCGCACTTTCTGGCAATCCGTGGCGGCTTCACGCAGGCGATGGGTGCCGACAATTTTAAGTCGATCCATTGGGGCGTGGGTTTCGGCGAAACCGTGCAGGGTTCAAAACTGTCGTTTGAATATGCGGCAGCAAAAGAATATCCCGACGGCGTCGGCGTGAACTTCGAGAAACCTTCTGTCACTTACCACCGATTTGCATTTCATCACTCATTCGAAACCATCGACATAGAGAACGGCCGCCCGACACCTGTCCGTTTTACCGAACGTTATTCGCACCGTTACCGTTTTGCGCGCGAGCTGGCACCGCGTGAAATCATCGCCGATACGGTCACGACGCTGACGCCCGATCAGGCAAGTTACGATGCTGCAATCGCCGCGGCGGAACAAAATGCGCAAAAGCCTGAAATCGCGCCCGAAGGCGATGCTCCACAAACACCGGTGAAACCCCTCAAACCGGGCCAAAAACCGACACCACCTAAACCATTTACTGTGGGTAAATATATCGTTGCGGTTTTCCCGGTGAGCCTTGAGGTTGTAGCAGGGCGTACGAAGAATTATTCTATCAAAGAGAAACTGCGCGGCAATTTCCTGATCGAAGTCGGTAAAGGCGGGGCAGGGCGCCTCATCAACGCCAATAAGCTCGTCGCGGCACCGAAACAAAATCCGGGCGAGCTCGAGAGCGCTTATCTCAAGCGCATACAGCAGGCGCTCGGTGCAGACCTGATCGTATTCAGCAAGCTTTTTGTCGACGGTAACCGCGGCGAATTGAAGCTGTTCACGCTCTATTACAAAAAGGGCGATACGGGCCTTTCGGCGCAAAGCGAAGTTATTGGCAGCGACGCAGACGAGATGGATTTCATCCGTAAAGCGACGGGGCGTTTTGAGAAGGAGCATAAGGCTCTTTTGGAGGAGCTGAAATAAATGTTACGGCTCGTAAAACATAGCTGCGTTGCGGCGGTCTGTATGACCCTTCTCGCCGGCGGAGTGAGCGCGGTTGAGTTCGGTGGCGCTAAGCTCGAATACATGAACTCGAAAGAGACGAACTTTTTGGGCTTTGGTCTTTTTACTTCAAACAAACGTTTTGATGCCGAAATCGAGGGTTTTGTTGCCCCTCAGGTTTTCACGGGTAAAACCGATCAAGAAGGCTACCTGGGGAGTAACTACCGGTTGTTCTTTGTCGCATTCTCCGGTTATTTTCACTTTATACGTACCGATAAGATGAGTGTCTTTGTCGGCGGCGGTATTATGCCCTGGCTGCCGAAGACCTATGCCTACCATGTAGCGCTTGGTATGGACTTCTTTTTCTCTGAAAACTGGCGGATTTTCTATACCTTCCGCTACATGGATAATAACGCGGGCGATTACCGGTATCCTACGGGTACGTCTGTCGCCGTGGGTTTTAAATACGCTTTCCGGTTATTAAATATATGAAGAGCCGCAGCATCTACATATTCCTGTTCTGCCTGATTCCTCTTCTCGCATACTGCCGTTCCCGCGGGCCGATGGTGAAACAACCTCGCCCCGGTACCGCCGCGACGGAATTTCACCATGAACCGGCAAAGGTGATTCCGTGGTTTTATGCCAATAAATCTTCGCGTGGGCTTGATCGGCAAAGCGATGCGAGCTTTTTTAATCAGGTAGGCGGTGGTGCCGGTATTCTGATCAACTCGAAGCTCGACGAGCAGTGGATCGGGCATAAATTCTTTTATTATTACATGGACTTCGATATTTCACCGCAGTATAATCCCGGTAAAGTTTATCCCGGCGATAAGCAGTGGATTTTCTCGAGCTACCCGGGTATTTTATTCCGCACGTATACGCCGCTCTATTTTAAAATGCATTTTGGGTTCGGTGTAAACCTGCGTTACAATCAGCAATATTACGATCGCTGGGGCGTCTACGGTTCGATCGGCGCCGAGCTTTGGGGTATTACCTCGACCGTTGTCTTCATCGGACATCCCGGACAGTTGAACTGGGAAACAGAGTATCGCGCCGGCTATATGTGGGCGCCCGTGGAGTGGAAATAATATGGCACTCTTGAAAAAAATATCCCTCATCGCTGCGGTTCTTGCGCTGCATCCGCTTTTGGCGGGCGAGTATACGAATACTTTCAAAATCCGCATTACCGAAGAAGATGCGGTGGGCGAGAGTATCAAAGAAGATCCGGTCGAGGCATTCAATAACGCCGTCGAAGCCGCGATGAAAACCGGCACGAGTTTGGGTGAATCTGAGCTTGTCGGCCGCGCCGAAACTGCGGACTTTGTTCTGAAAGAAACCTGGGTACGTAAAGAGGCGCACTTGCAGGTGACAGATTTGCAGGTTCTTAAATATAAATTCTCGCGCCCGCCAGGCGAACCGATTCGTGTCAGCATGAATGTCAGCATGCAAATGGACTATGTCGATCTGCCGAAATTCATGGAAGACTATGAAAAAACGGTGACCGGCGCTACCTACCGTTCGATGGCCGTACCCGGTTGGGGACAGCTCTATAACCGCCAGTACACAACTAGCCTCCTGTACGGAACCGGTTTCTGGGCGTTCTATATCCTCTTTATCCAGGCGGCCAAAAATGCCGCGAGTAACGATGAACTGAATACGGCTGCGCTTAATTTTCAATTACCGGCGCTGATTTTGTGGAGCTTCAACGTCTCCGAAGCGGCGACGTCGCGGTTTATGGGTCGCCAGGGTCTCGAGAACCTGCGGCAGGCATATCGCCTGGATGCCCGCTACGATTATGTACCGCTCACCGAGCGCGGTGTGAAATTCGACTTTATTCTTTTCCAGTGCAGCTTCGGAGAGGGGTTTTCATGCCACTTATGAAAAATCGCCTGTTCAAAAATGCCGCAGCCTTGTCTGCCGCTCTGTTGTTCGCTGGTTTTGCTGAGGCACAGCAAAAACCTTCGGCGGTTGACCTGGGGCTAGATAAAGAGTATTTTTCAACGCAAAAGGTTCTGCGTGTTCGCGACGCCATCGGCAAGGGCCGCTCGAAAGAAATCGCGATACATAACGCCAAGATCGACGCGCACAAAAAAGCGCTCGAGCGTTCGGTTTCGAGTTTTCGTCACATGATCGTAGAGACCCAAAATTTCGCTGTGACAAATGAGCAGCTGATCGCCGACGTCAATGCGAAGGTGATCGACGAGGCGCGTTGCAGTGAACCCAACTGGGATCACGGCTTCGACTTTTCGCCGTTTCATGTCGCGGTCATGGATTGCCATGTCACCGTGAGCTTTTTCGACCTGGACTTCTTTACTACCGAAATCATGAAAACGGCAGAGGGCGCCTGCATTCGCTCGATCGTGCTGTCGGGCTGGGGACAGTTTTACAACAAGAACTATATCACCGGTACCGCAATGGCGCTCATTACGTATGGTTCAATCGGTTACGGTTATTCGCGCGAATCGAAAGTTGCGCAGGCACAGACCGATTACAAGAACGCGGCGACTCCGTCTGAAGCAGAGCAGAAATACAAAGAGATGCGCAACCATCAAGAGGTCGCACGCACGATGTACGTGATTGGGGCGCTTACCTGGGCCTATTCCGTTTGGGAAGCTTTCGAAGATCGTGAGCGCGCCGACGATGTTCTGTATCAGGTGCACCAGAAGTACTTCAAAGGCAAACTCAACTACGAGCCGCAGATTTCATTCTTTCAGCGCTTCATGATGCAGAACACGAGGCCGAAATGGTAAGGGTGGGGCTGGCTATTTTTACCGCCGCCGTTATCTCCGGTTGTACGATAACCGAAATGAAAATGGCGCACGACAATCCGCTGGATCGCATTTTTGATAGCGGTTCGTTTCGCTATGTGTTGACTGCCGAATCAAGCGTGAATAACGCGACGTTAACCTGGGGTTCTGTCTTTTATACGGATGGTAATGGCAAGGTTACAGAGTTGAGTACGAGTGAAATACAGATTAACGGCGTGGCACAACTGCAATATACAGCAACTGCCCCTTCTCAAACCGATATCAATACCGTAAAAAACAAGGGCGCGTTGGCTTATCCAACTCCGCCTTACACATTGCCCAATGCGGGCCCAGGCAGTTTTACAACAACTTCTGCGGGTTTTAAAGGATATTATATACTGCGGCTTGACTATAAATACGACGGAAAAACCGGAACTCTCTATTCAAACTTTGTGGCGGTGCAATGAAAAGAGTACTGATAAGCGCTGCATCTTTTTTTGCTATCTCCATGCCGCTGATCGTAACGGCCGCCCCGCGTAAGGCTGCCCCTGCGAAAGCGCCGGCAAAAGTCGCGCCGAAGCCGGGTAAAAAGCCAGCCGGTGGCAAAGAAGAACGCGAGCTGGCCGGCACTAACCCGGTTAAACTGCCCGAGCGCAAATACGAAAATTTAGACATGAATAAGAACCCGACCCGAGGTACTTTTACCATCGCGGTTTCGGCGGGCCTTTATAACTTTACCAACAAGATCGAAAATCCGTCGACGAATACATCGCGCACGTATTCGCTCGCCGGCTGGGATTACACCACAGTCTTTGGGCTCGATCTGAGTTTCAGGCTGGGTAAAGACGCCGAGAAAGACCACGATACCAAAACCGGGTTTCATTATTACCGTTCGAACCGCGGCATCTTTACGGATTTTGAGCTGGGCTTCAAGACACAGCGCACCGAGAACAAACCCAGTCGTTTCAATTATACCGAAACCTCACCCTCTGGCACCACCGAAGTTCCCGTAGACCTGGGTTACGATGCTTCGCTCGGCGGAGGCGTGCTCGGGGCGCAGAACCTGCAAAAAGCGGGTATCTCCGATGCGTTGCGGCAGGGTGCGGGTAAAACCGCCGCAGAAGTCACCATGGTCTATGCCAACGCATATTACCATTTTACTCCGCTCAACTTTATTATGAACTGGGGCAGCGGCTTTCGCTGGTTTGATGCTTCGCTTGGCCCGAGCCTCAGGGTTTGGTACTACAAAGATTATTCCGATCCCGTGCGGGTCACCACGCGTAACGACGACTGGACTTATTCGACATTCATGCTGGTTTACCGCCAGTATATTCAGTTTCATCCGCAGGTGCGGTTGAGAACACATTTCTATTTTCCCGCGCTGACGTATTTCACGCAGTTAGCCAAGTCACCGCGCTTTAACGAGATGGAATATATCGTAAATACCGCGATTGAAGTTGTGCCCTTGCGCATCAATAACGTTGGGATCATTATCAGCGTAGGTTACGAAGGCCACTGGTGGTTTGCGAACCCCTACAGCTCAGACAGATATGTACGCACTGGCTTTGCAGGCGACAGTGGTTTAACCGATGCGAATTACGCTGGTTTTGAGCACAAAACACGGACTTCATGGGAAGCTTTTGCCAGCATTGGCGTGGACTACCACTTCGGCGCAGACGATGCCCCTGGCACGTTGCGGACCGACACCGCCGCGCCGAGTACTGTAAACACAACGGTGCCACCGCAGGGTACTAAACCGGCACCTGCACGTCCCACTCCCGCAAAACGCCGCTAACCCCAGCCGCACAGGCGGGCAAATCAACGACTCAGGTAGGCGTCATAGAGAAACAGAAAGTTGCGCGGGTGGTTCGCGAGCTTTAACTCAATCGTTACCTTACCCTCGGCGCTGCGGATATGAGGAATCTGTATCTGTACTGGTGTCTCTACGGTTTCGCTCCCCCCCTGGCGTATGCGCCTGAAGAAAACGCCGTCGATGTGTACATCGCACTCGAGAACATTCAGGTATTTGCCGGATAACCCGTCGCGCAAACGAATCGCGGCGAGATCCAGATTGAGTCTCCAGCCGTTGGCGAATTCAGAACCTTTTTCGGTCACGGGGCGCCGCAGTACGAACGATAAGCCTGGCGCGGCGATGATCGCGGCGCGCCGGTATTGCAGGCCTGCGCCCTGGTGGTCTGTGGTGACACGGAGCCCCTGTGCGGAGCTCCAGCGTTGTAATTTCTCTTCGGACCAGATTTCGTAATCTCCGCCGGTAATCTTAGCCCGGTAGTTTTCGCTGAATTCAGGAAAGGCAAGCGCCTCGGGGGGCAGGGGGTTCAACTGCGGATCGACCGCGAGGGGCTGGGGGTTATCCGCCAGTGCCGGGACAAGTAAGGCCGGGATGAGAAGAACCGCCAGAAAGCGCATACTCTATTATCGCCAAAAAGCAGCCGCGGCGTTAAGCGGCCGAGGGTGTTTCGGTAGTGGTCGCTAAACGTTGAAGCGGAAATAGACAACGTCGCCGTCGGCCATGACGTATTCTTTACCTTCGAGACGCAGTTTGCCGGCTTCCTGGGCTTTTTTCTGCGTTCCGAATTCCTGGACTGCCGCGAAAGGCGTCACCTCTGCGCGGATAAAACCCCGTTCAATATCGCTGTGTATCTGGCCTGCGGCCTGTGGAGCCGTTGCGCCGTTGACGACGTTCCAGGCACGCACTTCAACCTCACCGGCCGTAAAGAAGGTAATGTAGCCCAGAAGTTTGTAGGCCTCGCGGATAACGCGGTTGAGGCCGGGTTCGGTGAGCCCGAGGTCGCCCAGAAATTCTTTTTCTTCGTCGGGGGAAAGCTGTCCGAGTTCGGCTTCGATTTTTCCCGACAGGGGTATGGCTTCGGCGCCGCGTTCTTTTGCCACTGCCACCAGCTCCTGGAATTCGGGGGATTTTTCCGGGGTCGAGAGCAGGCTTTCGTCGATATTGCCGATGAAAAGCACGGGTTTAAGCGAAAGCAGCGCAAGTTCTTTAATTAACTCGCGTTCTTCGTCGCTGAGTCCGGCTGCGCTTGCGGGTTTGCCTGCCTTCAGTGTTTCGTAAACGCGTTCCAGTACGGCGCTTTGTTCGATCGCTTCTTTGTCTCCGCTCTTTTTCTTTTTGCTCAGGTTCTGCAAGCGTTTATCTACCTGGTCGAGGTCTGAAAGAATAAGCTCGAGCTCGATAATCTCGACGTCGTTTTTGGGGGAAACCTTGCCCGACACATGCGTCACATTTTCGTCGCTGAAACAGCGCACGACGTGTAATATCGCATTCACCTTGCGTATATGATCCAGAAATTTATTGCCGAGGCCTTCGCCCTGCGAAGCGCCCTTAACGAGGCCGGCGATATCGACAAATTCGACGGCAACCGGAACGCTGCTCTTTGGTTTTACGATATCGACGAGAAAATCAAAACGCGGGTCGGGTACCGCAACCACGCCGACATTCGGGTCGATCGTGCAGAACGGGTAGTTCTGCGCCTCGGCACTGTGCGATTTTGTCAGCGCATTAAAAATCGTGGATTTACCGACATTGGGTAATCCGACGATCCCGCATTGGAGTGGCATAGGTCTAAAGTGATGTCCGCGACAGGTCGACAATTCAAACCGGTTTCGATGCGCGCGGCGTTGTTTGCGGCTCTTTTAGTGCCTGTTTTCTGGGGCTGCGCGCGCTTTCGTTCGAGTACGCTCAAGCCCGAAAAGGTACTGTCGTTGCCATTAGGTGAAGAGCGCGCGCGCTTTCCCAAACAAAACGGCGTCTACCATGAGATACCCGGCCGGGTCGGGGTTCTGAAAGAGTGGGTAGCATTCTCAGAGCCGTCTGAAAAGACCGTAAAAATCTACCGTTCGGGTAAACTTGCCTTCGCCATCAAGGGGCAAGAGGCGGGTAAGGGTAAGGCAGACAGCAAGGGGCTCGAAGCGTTACGGGTGCCGGGTCGCATTATGATGGGTGTGAACGACGATTTTTTCGTAGAGAATTATATTCCGCCCGAAGGTGAAAACAAAGACGCTTCGTCGCGCGGCGGTTACAAAATACTGCAATTTGATTTTAAGGGCAAGCTGTTGCGCTCGATCGGGCGCAAGGGTTTGCCCGAACTGGTATTTGAGAATATCCTCTGGTTCGACAGCGACAACAAGGGATATCTCTGGGTGCTTTACCGTTATCTCGACGAGCTGCATCTCGACCGCTATGAGGGCAGCCGGCTCGCTTATGAATACCGCCAGACCGATTGCGAATCGGCGACGCTCGACAAACAGCAGATCGAACAGCTGAAAAACCGAAATTCGATCGTGCACTGCGAGTATATCTA
>JAFLED010000116.1 GCA_017302045.1 Spirochaetota bacterium | reverse complement strand
CCCGAAAACATACCTCAAGGCGCACACGTCTATTATTCGACCGCGATTAAACCCGAAGACCCCGAACGCCAGTTTGCCGACCAGCAGGGTTTTCGCTGCGAGCCACGGCATTCGCTGTTGCGGCATGTCACGGCGGATTACTTCACGATTGCGATTGCGGGCTGCCACGGCAAAACGACCACCAGCGCCTGGATCGCCGACCTTTTAACGCGTGCGGGTATGGACCCGACGGCGCTTATCGGTGGCACCGTACCTGCCTGGAATTCAAACTACTGCGAGGGTGAGGGGCAGCGTGAAGGAAAACGTATACTCGTCATCGAGGCCGACGAATCGGACCGCAGCTTTCTTTCGATTGCGGCGGATGTCGCGCTCATCACGAATGTCGATCTCGATCACACGGATATTCACCCGAGTCTCGAATCGCTGGAAAACGATTTCTGTGAATTCGCGCTGACCGCGCGCAAAAACCAGGGCTGGATTCATCTGAGTACAGAATGCGGCGGTAGGATCGCGGGCATTCTGAACGACGAAGAGAAGCAGTTACGCGCAGGTATAACGATCTCGCACGAAAAGCACAGTATTTCTGCACAAGGCCGGGAATACGCGATCGGGCTTGCCGGCGCGCATAACCTGATGAATGCAACGCTTGTTTTACAGCTCGGTCTGAAATTCGGTATCGCACCTGAAACCATCGCGGCGAGCCTCAGCGGATTTTCAGGCGTCAACCGCCGCATGCAGCGTCTCGCCGAGTTTCCTGAAAAGAATCTCACCGTGATCGACGATTATGCGCATCACCCACATGAAGTCGCCGCGACGCTCGCCGCACTCGAACCGCAGTACGAGCGCCTGATGATCTTCTGGGAGCCTCACCGGTTAAGCCGTTTCACGCATTTTCATGCCGAATTTGCCGCGGTGCTCGAACCCTATGCTCTAAAGCACAGCTTGTTTTCTCTGCCGATCTATGCGTCGGGCGACAAGGCGGCGGATTACCCCGAAGCGGTAGAATTGTTTCGCCGCTTTGAGACTCAACCCTTTCAGCATATTGCTTCGGCAGCGGCGTTTAGCCTGCGGCAACTGGCGCTGGATGGCCGCAAGAGTGCGGCAGTATTTATGGGTGCCGGTGCGAGCAGCGATTACGCAAAGGCATTTTCGGAATTTCTAAAGAATAGCCAACAAAACGGGTGAAGCTGCCAGGCATTAAAACCGGCTGAAAAAAGTTGCTACGCGACGCGGTAAGTAATACGGCCGCGGGTCAGATCATACGGTGATAACTCGACCGATACTTTGTCGCCCGGGTTGATACGTATATAATGCTTGCGCATTTTACCTGAGATATGGCCGAGAATTTCATGGCCGTTTTCGAGCTCGACGAGGAACATCGCGTTTGGCAGCGCCTTCTTGATGGTGCCGTTGACGGTAATTGCCTCTTCTTTGGCCACGCGGCAGACTAGGGTTTCGACACAGGGCGTCGAACACTTTGACTATGGTGTTACTTTGCCCTCGCCGGTGCAAACCGTGGCGCGTATGGCGCAGCCCTTGTTGCGCTTGTTACAACCCGCCATAGCCTTATCTTCGGCCGCTTGCCGACCCTCGGCCCAGGCTGAGCCATACCCCTTGTTTGCCGACGTCGCAAGGCTGATACATTTCTTTGCACCGTTCGCCCAGGTCAGCGATTTACATGCCTTGCCGTTGCATTCCGCAAGGGCCCGTTCGGTCGCTGCTTCCTGGGTTTCTTGATCGTATGCGTAACCCAGCGCATCGTCCACCGGCGAGTATGCCATGGCTAGATAGTTTGCCACACCGAAAAAAGCACCCTTGAGAGTGCCGTGTTTGGTTTCAGCATCGAACTTTTTCTGTGTTGCACTTTGTTTCGCAAACTCTGCCTTTACATGTTTTTGAGCAGCTCCGCAGGTCATCGCCTGAATCGCCTTCTTCGCAGGCCGCATCGCTGCGCGAAAGATATCCACATGGCCTTGTTCATGCGCGACCAAAGCATCGTAAAATTTATCCCATTTTTGATTGAGAGCTTCGTTCTCTGATTCGGCGCGCCCCTGCCAGCGCGGCAGACTCACGACGCATGTCGTCTTGAGTGTCTGGCAGTTTATTTTATACGTGTAGCTGGTCATAGCAAAATGACCGCCCTTCGTCTTGTTTTTCGTTTTCATCTCGGTCAACAGATCGGCGCTCGTGTCACCCTCGATATCGTAGAAAGAAGTCTTACATTTCGTTATCTGCGCCTCGGCGAGCACCGGGTTGAGAGCGGCGACAAAACAAACATGAACGGCAAAAACGAGGCGCATGGTGAAGAAGACGACAAAGTCACGACTCGTCAACGAAAGATTATTCTGAAATTCGCTATACCCTGTTTGCCAAATGTAAAAGCCGGCCGTGTAATGCGTTTACGGGCGATTTGTTTTGGGCTGGCACTGGCGATCGCGGGCGGATATCCCCTCGCGGCGAAAGAAGAGACGAGTCTCGTCGCGGGAGTACATACCGATTTGCCGCTTTCGCTCGGTGGTCGTCTGGGCATCGAGTTTCCCGGCAGGTGGCGCGCCGCGACTTCGCTTGGCTTTTTACCCGAGGGGTACATCCGCACACTCAATACATTACTCGTGAACAACGGCGCCTACAACCAGTCGACGGCCGACCTGATTCAATCGACGCTCAAGTCTTCGCTGGTCTGGCGGCTGCATGTCGGTTACCGCCCGTTTGCAAACTATGGATTTCATATCGAGGCGGGTTATGGGCTCGTGACGCTAGGCGGCTCGGCGACCGCGAGTGAAATCGTGAGCGGTGTCAGCGGCACCGCCCTGCCCGCCAACGATGCCGGCAAAAGTTTTAATGTCTCGTCGACGCTCTATATGCTCAACCTCGAACTGGGCTGGGAATGGTTCTGGCACGATCTCTATTTCCGGGTTTCTCTCGGGGGATCGTTCACCGCGGCGGCATCGACTAGTGTGAAGGCAAATTACACGCCGACCTTCCCGAGGCTCACAGAGACTTTCGCGACTTCGACGCAGAATTATCTGAACAGTATTTACACGAGTTATGTGCACACGCCGACGGTAAGCCTCACCGTCGGATACCGCTTCTTCTGAAAGTCAGTTACCGAAGAGCACGAGACCTTTTTCGAGCGTCTGTTTGATGTTCTTCATGGCGCCGAACTGCCGGCGCACATCTTCATGCTTCGAGAGAAAATCGATCGCCTTTTCAAGCAGCGGCCCGTGCACGCGCAGATCGGCAATACGAAACTCCGACGCGCCTGACTGCCTGAGACCTGTGACTTCACCGGCGCCGCGCAGCTCAAAGTCGACCTGCGCGAGTTCGAAACCGTCGTCGCTACGTACCATCGCCGCGAGGCGCTCTTCACCCTCATGCGTGAGTTTCTCGGGGGCCACAAGAATACAAAAGCTCTGGTGTTCGCCGCGACCGACGCGTCCGCGCAACTGGTGCAATTGCGAGAGACCAAAACGGTCGGGGTTACGTATCACGATGACATTGGCATTGGGTACGTCGATACCGACCTCCACCACGGTCGTCGCGACAAGCACCTGAATTAATCCCTCTTTGAATTTCTGCATCGCCCTGTCTTTTTCGTCGGGCGCCAGCCGCCCATGCAGAAGCCCCAGCCGCAGATCGGGAAAAACCTCGCGCTCGAGCGTCGCATATTCAGCGACGAGCGACGCCATGTCGGAGTTCTCGCTCTCTTCGATGACGGGATAGATGATGTAAACCTGCCTACCCTCGTTCACATACTTACGCACCGACTTGTAAATGCGTTCGAGATCGTGCTCGGGAAAAATACGCGTATCGATCTTCAGGCGGTTTTTCGGCTTCTGCTTCAGGTAAACCGGCTCCAGGTCGCCGTAATACGCCAGCGTCAGAGTGCGCGGAATCGGCGTCGCAGTCATCGACAGCAGATCGGGAGTCTTGCCCTTCGCACGCAGCTTCTCGCGTTGCTCCACGCCGAAGCGGTGTTGCTCGTCGATGATGATGAGCGAGAGATTATCAAAAGTTACTTCTTCCTGAATCAGGGCATGCGTGCCGATCGCGAGCAGCGATTCGCCCCGCGCCATGCGCTCGAGCTTGGCTTTTTTTTCCTTCGCCGGTTCTTTGCCGAGAATGAGCTCCACCCCTTCGAATGAACCGCCGGGCAGAATATTCAGAAATGTCTGGTAGTGTTGCCGCGCGAGAATCTCGGTCGGCGCCAGGTAGGCGACCTGTAATTTGTGGCGCATGTAGACGAGAGCAAGAATCAGCGCCACGAGCGTCTTGCCACTACCGACATCGCCCATGAGCAGGTGATTCACAGGGTAAGATACGGCAGAATTTTTCAGCAGCAAGTCGATCGCGCTCTTCTGATCGTCCGTCAGCTCGAACGGCAGATTTTGTACGAGCTCGGCGAGCTCTTTCTTTAACGGTGGATTCAATTCGATGCGGAATGTTTTTTCGATGCGCCGGACAGCCGCCTTCTTTTCTTCGTTGAGAACCGAGAATAGAATGAGTTCGTCGAATGCCATGCGCCGCAGCGCTGCTTCGGTCTCTTGCATCGACGCGGGAAAATGTGCCTTACGCAGCGCCGGCTGTATCGCAAGAATGTCCAAGCGTTTCAAATCAGCGGAGGGCACATAGTCGGTAATCCGGCTTTCGTATTTTACAAGACACGCTTCAATCTTTTCGCGCAGAGACTTTACCGATAGATACGCAGCGCGCATGCCCTCGGTGATGCGGTAGACGGGCACGATGCGGCCTGTGTGCTTCGTGCGTCGCTGCGACTGCGCCCCACTTGACGCCTCCTTGTCCTCTTCGGTGAGCAGCTCCCATTCCGGATGCATGAAACTCAGGCGTCCCTTGTAGACCTCGAGCTTTCCCCAGCAGGCAATTTCGGCCCCCACCTTGAGCACTTTCGCAAGATAAGGGCCGGCGTTAAAAAAGGTGGCATAGATAATAAAGGCATTGGCTTCGATTTTTACCGTGAACCGCTTACGGCCCGCAAAACGCATCTCGGCATGCATGATTCGGCCGACGACGGTGACGAGATCGCCCGCGCGTGAATTTCTCAGGTCAAGCTTCTGGCTGCGGTCGATATATTTGCGCGGCAGGTAATAGAGCAGGTCGCGGACATCTTTAACCTTGAGACGGCTTAGAACCTTGAGTTGCTCCGCGGAAAAAAGACCCGTATCCGCCAGGGGAATCAAGTTTAACTTGCAGTCTTCTGACTAAACAGATCTACAGCCTCAATTGTTTTCTTCGTGGCTTTGCGGCTATTATGTGAGTAAGTTTCCCAGGTGATATCGTAATCCTGGGCTTGATTCCCGAAAACCGACCAGCCCTGACGCTTTCCCCGGGCAAAAATTTCCAAAAAGGGGCCCGGGCTGCAGGCCTCGATAATATCGTAAACCTCGTCGGGTTTACGCGAATGTTCGCGTTTTTGAGTCTTGACGATATTAACTTGTCGTCTGCCGGGTTTTAGAGTACGCATACTCCCTTTTGTACCAAAAAGAATGATCTCCGTAGTATTCCGGAAATAAAATCCTACCCCCCTGCCGTCGGGGCCGCCATCTTTTCGAATTTTATGCCAAACGATGTTCGTTTTGTATTGAAATCCCCAAGCCTTCATTAGCGCAAGTCCTTCCGGAAGCAAGGCGTTGGGTACCCATAAATACAAATGACTTTGTTCTTCGGCAACAAGGGCAACTGGCATCTCCGCAATATCACTTACATCAAGTGTATCATATCGGTTTAGCCGTTTATGTTCAGGAGCCATTTTACCGGTTCTATTTTGGAAACGCCAAGGTGGATCAGCCAAAATTGTCTTATATTTTTTCCCTTCGAAAGATTTATAGAACTCTTCGCCGACAGTTAAATTCTTCATAAAATCTCCTACGATTTTGCATCATAGACATTCTTACGGATACCAAAAACCAGAATAGGGCAACCACCACCGCCGCCACCTTGAATCCTTGGCAAGAGCTTAGACATGTGTGTTGTTGAGGCCCCGAAAGAAGAACCACGGCCAATTTCATCGAAAATATCCTGCAACTCATCGCAGCGGGTAATTATGATACCGACACTTATAGCACGTAAGTCAAACAACAAACGAAAATTATTAAGATCCCTGTCGAAGAAGGGATCCTTGTTATTCCATTCGATCTCTAAGCCAATATTGTTCTTAAAACAATCGATTTTGTGTGTGGGCGACTCATAAAGGTTGTCATCAACCTTAACAGCCGTATAAAATTCTTTTTCGAGCCACCCTCGTTCGTAAAGAAAGCTATCAATAAATTCTGACACCTTAGATTTACGGCCACCTGCTTCGGTTAACCAACTCTTCCTAAGTACAAAACCTTCCAACAGAGCAAGTACATCTTTCCATTCGATTGGAAAATCATTTTTTAAAATCGCACACGCATGCTTCCACTCATGAATTTCATACTTTTCGTGCAATGATCGTGGAATGAGATCTGTACCCATCTGCTACAGCTTGTCCTTCACGAAAGAGCCAGTAAAGAAAAAAGCAAACTATGCCGGCAGTGAAAGAATAGTCTCGATCGTGTGGATGTCGAGATTCACGCGCTGCGCGATCTCTTCGGCTGTCCAGCCGAAGGTCGAGAGCTTGCGCACCATTTCTTTTTTGTCGCCGACCCCGGCGGGTGAAAGCGTCTTGGTCAGCGTCACCTTGCTCGAACGTTCGTCGTCCATCGCTTTCATAAATTCAGAAAGCTGGCGTACTTTCGATTCGGCATTCTGCTCGATCTTTTCGATCTGCTGTACGCTGGTTGACATCGACTTGCGCAGCTCTTCGAATTGTTTGTTAAAAGCGATGATCTGTGTTTTCTTCTTATCGATGTCAGCCATGAGATCTTCGATTTCCATGAAACGGCTCTGTATCGATTGCAGCTCTTTTTCGTTCTTGTGCAGGCCGACCATCTGGTCGGTGATCGTATCCAGTTGCTCTTTGAGCAGGTGCGAGCGCTGCTCGACGCGCTGAAAGAAGCCGTTGAGCTGCGTAATGCCATCGTTAAGCGAGTCGATGTGCTTATCCTGCGCTTCAATCTTATCGATAGTCTTCTGGATCAGCCGATTCTCGTCGATCAGGTTCTGCATCAACACATCGGCTTTACGGCGCTCGTCGTCGAGTTTGGCGTAGTGCGCAGAGAACTCGTCGAGGTTCGACTGCAGCTTTTTGAGCGAAACCGATTTCGCTTCGATTTCGTTCTGCATGCCGAGCACGAAATTAATACTTTCTTCGAGACGGTCGACCTTGTCGCGCTTGTCTTTAAGCATTAAGAGCTCGGTTTCGAGCTTCGTACGCATCTCTTTCATCTCTTCGACGCGCTGGTAAACTTCGCCGATGGACTGGTTCTTGCTCTCTGCCTGCTCGATCTTCTGCGAAAGTTCCCGGATGAGCGTTCTGAGGCTCTCTGCCGATTGCCGGTTCTTTTCTACGCTGATGCCTTCGGCCTTGAGTTCGCGCAGCGACTCTTTGAGTTCGCGGATTTCCTGCCCGGTCGCCCGCGTCTCTTCGACGATGGCGGCATAAACTTCCTGCTGGTTTTCCTGGAACTCGTTAAAGGTCGAGGTCGTTTCTGACTTCATCTCCATCAGGCGATCCATCAGTTCTGAAACCTTACCGCGGAAATCACTCAGCGAATCTGAGGATAACGAAGTCAGCTGGCCGCGGTAGCGGTTCTCACGTTCGGTCAGTTCCTGGTCGAACAGCTTCAACTGCTGGTCGTTGGTATGCCGAATCTCGTTCTCGATACGGCGTTTTTCGGATTGCAGGTTTTCTATCAGGGTCTCTTGCGACGACTCGAGCCCTTTCTTCATATCGAAAAAGCGGGCGATATTGACTTCGATCTTGGCGCTGAATTCGTTTTCTTTTTCTTCGATACGCGTACGAAAACGCTGCACCGCGTCGCCGAGTTCGGCGTCCATATCGCGCATCATCTCGGCGCGGCTCTTCTCGATCTCCATCGTGTTTTTATGGAGAGCATTGCGAGCGTCTTTGACGATCTCTTCGAGACGGGCCTGCGCGCTCTCGAAATGGCGGTCGGCGTCGGCAAGTTTGTCGCGCAGGTTCTTATCGAGGCTGTTGAGCCCTTGCATAAACTGGCGTTCGCGTTCGGTGAGTTCTTCTTTATAGGATTCGAGACCTTTCTCCGCTGCCTTTTTCAGCTCTTTGAGATAATTCGCGAACTCTTTCTCGGTATTCTGTGAAATGTCGGCGACTTTGGCTTCGAGGTTTTCGCAGCGCTCTTCGGTCTTCTGTACGATGTCGGTAACTTCGGCCTGTACCGAGCTCAGCTTTTCGCGCAGCATACTCGATTCACGCAGGATATCCTCTTCGATATCGCTAAAGAGTTCGCGCGAGGCGGATTTAATTTCGCTCAGTGCCTTTTGCAGTTCATTCTGCATTTCTTCGAGGCCGCGCGAACGACTGCTTGCCAGGTTGGCGCTGATATTCTTATTGAGTTCTTCGATGGCATCGAGCTTTTCCGCCAGCTCACTTTCACGACGTGAGGCTTCTTGAAACAGAGTCTCCCGCGCGCGGTTGTACTGATCGTTGAATTCTTCGATATTCTTATTAATCTTCTGCGCTTCGCTGCGCGCCGATTTGATGATTTCGTCTTTCTTCGCGAGGGCGTCTAAATCCAGATTCGAGATCTGATCGCGTATACGCTCGGCTTCGGTGGCGATCTCATGGAACAACAACGAGCGCTGCTGCTCGAGTTCTTCGCGGAAAGCCTGTAGCTTCTTGCGCATTGTATCTTCGGTACCCGAGAGGCTGAGCTTCAGCGTTTCGAGCTTCTGCGCCTGATCCTGCATGTCGCGCAGAATATCGTTCTTGATATCGCGGATCATGTCGGGCACGGTAACTTCGAGATTTTTCTCGGCCGAGAAGATACGCTCTTGCAGGTCGGTCACCGCCTGAATCTGTACCTGAATACGGCTTTCGATATTCTGCGTCAGATCCTGCGCGCTTTTTTTGAGATCGATTTCGAGTTGCTCGTAGCTTGCTTCAACCTCGCCTTTGAGATCGGTATGGCGGTGCATGAGGTCTTCGCGCAGATCACCCTGCATTTTAAGGGTCTCGTTTGTGATCTCTTCGAATTTCTTTTCGAGAACGGTGAGTATTTCACCCGATTTGTCTTTGAGCGCAGCCTGAAAGGCGTCGATCATGTTCGCCGCTTCGTCGTCGACCTGTTTGACATGATCTTGCAGCTTCTTGATTTTCTTTTGCTGTTGATCGATCTTATCTAGAGATTCGTTGATGAATTTCAGCTGGTCTTTGACCGAGCGCGTGGTGTTGTCCAGTGACTGCAGCTCTGCATCCATAACGCGCAGGTTCTGCCGTGTGTTTTCGACCGAAGTCAGGTCGCTCTTGGCTTGTTCGAGTTTTTCGGTCAACGCACCGAGGTATTTATCCGCATTGATGAGCAGCGAATCGAAACGAATGGTTGCGTCTTTGAGTTCTTCTTTCTTCTTGAGCGTGAGATCCGCCAGCTCGCGCTCCGCCCGCTCGGCGATCGCCTTAACTTTTTTGAGATTAACGTTAGATTTGTCGAGCCGGCGCAGAAACAGTGTGAAGAAAACTGATGCCGCCACCGGTAGGGCGTACTCGAGCATATTATGTCACATTATTATGTCGCATCTGCATTTACAAGCCTTTTTCATTAGCGAATGTTTCTTCACTCAGGGTTGTTTCAAAACCGTGGAGAGCTTCAGCGCGATGTCTTTGAAATGATTTTTCTGCCCCTCTTCGAAGCTTTCCAGAACCTCAAACCCCGCATACGTCGTCCAAAAGCCAAAGTCTTTCTCGGAATAAACCGTTAGCGTGCCTTGGCGCGCCGGTTTACCAGGAATAGCGATAGTGTAATCCAGTTGGCTCTCTGCCAAGACCGTATAGACATCGCCGTTCACGAGGTAGACAAAGAATCCGACGAAAAGCCAGCAACCATAGGTGTGCATCCGCAGGCTGGTTTCTGATTTACGCACGTGGATATCGACCAGAGCCGCAGCGTCGGTACCCTGCTCGGTGCCGGCAATGGTCTTCAGCTCCAGCTTGTTCAGTTCTTCGCTCAGCACCCGGTTCATATCAGGTGTCGAATAGAGCGTGCGCATGCCTGTCTTTTCATCGCTCGCCGCCATACGGCCATAACCGTCGAAATCGATGCCCTTATACCCCGGCACGATAAAGGCCTTGCGGTACATTTCAGTGCGGTCGGGCATCGCGGTAAAGGTCAGCGGGCGGATAACATACGTCAACGGCGGGGCTGTAGCGGGTACAGCTACCTCGGCCGACGGTTTCTTCTTCAGTTTTTCATAGTTCGAACCGGTCTGGCAAAGCAGCGATAGCGAGATAACCAAGGCCGGGAGCAAAAAGCGTGAAAACAGCCGAAGCACAAACTATTCACGATATTGGCGCCGTTGCGGCAATACTTTACTTTTTAAACACCCGGCCGATTCGGGCCGGTGAGGCAGTTCTTTGCGCTCTGGGAGAAGATTTCAGAATTCGGATTAACCCCGGAGTTTCGGGGATTGATCCGCAAGCGGGAAATTCTGCTGAACCGCGCGGTGGCGATTGCGGCATTTTACGATTTGGCGGTAACCACCCTCGCGGTGTTGACGATCAGCCTCGTGGCCGTTTTGAGAGGAGAGTATAGCGTCATTCTGAGCGCACTGGCTTTTGGCTGCCCTTTTTGGATTGTCGGCATCGTCATGGTTACCGTGCTCTCTTTCAGATATCTGAAACACCCGCTTTTTATCTCCCTCGATCGTCCGAATAGCCTTGAATATTTTGCCTATGCGACGACCTTAGCGATGCTGCTGCTGGCAGGTCTGATGCTGCCCTATAACGCACTCTTCTTTTCGTTTACCGTTGCCGTCACGGCAGTATTACCTGTGATCCCACAGCGGCGCGCTTATGACAATGCGGTAAAGATTTTACTGCTCGCCTGCACTACGGGCGCTTTTTTTGTCATCGTGCACTGGCATAACATACGAGCTCCGTTAATCCAAATGCCAAACTGGACGATCCCTTTTTTCAGCGTGGTGATGCCCGGTGCGGCGATCTGTCTCGTATTTCTCGTCGGTTCTTACGTCGCCTCCGAATCCGAAAAGTCTGAAACCGCACTCGATGCCGAGCGTGAAAAAAACGCGCGATTACACCAGGAGAGCGAAAAGCTGCTGCTCAATATCTTGCCCGCACCGATAGCCGAAGAGTTGAAAGTCGCGGGCCGCGCCGAACCCCAGCTCTATGCAAAGGCCACGGTACTTTTCACCGACTTCGTCGGCTTCACCGCGATCGCAGAACAACTATCGCCGCAAGAGCTCGTCGGCGAACTCGATCGTTGTTTCAGCTATTTCGACAGTGTCGCCGAAAAGTACGGTCTCGAAAAACTCAAGACCATCGGAGACGCCTACATGGCTGTGGGGGGC
>JAFLED010000115.1 GCA_017302045.1 Spirochaetota bacterium | reverse complement strand
CGTATACATCGAATTGAGTTTGAACTTATTGTGTTTATCAAGGCCGAAAGTTAATCCCAGCAAACCGCCTTTCGTCGTCGAATATGTTGAAATATTCTGTTTATAATCGAGGCGTACCGAACCGGGAGAAAAGAAAGTCTTGAAGGTCTTGTCGGCGAATGTCTCGGATTGTTCGCGCGCGAGACCGGCTGCTACGACACCCAGTGTCATTTGCTCGCCCAGCTTGAAGGTATTGCCGAAGCTTGCCTGCAGGCCGAGTGGCATAATGCCGTTCTTCTTATTGATTTCCCAGGTGTTATTGAAGGTCTTGGCGATCGCGGCGATCTCGCTGGGTTGGTAACCGTCGGTATAGGTAGATGAATAGGGAAATACTTTTTTGTCACCCACAGAAGAGGGCAGTGACCGCGTACCGTCGTCGATACCAAAGAAGTCGTATTTACCTCCCTGTGATCCGTAAAAGGTTTTTCCCGTCGTTACGGAGTTGAACCCGGTTGAGAGCGTGAGTTTGATCTCTTTTTCTTCAGGATAATCCTTAGGGTTAATCTGCACGAGACCACCCGAGAATTCTGCCGGAAGATCGACAGTGTAAGTTTTTGTCACGATCAGGTTATCGAGCAGAGCCGAAGGAAAGATATCCAGCGGGATAACTCTCTTATCCGGATTCGGACTCGGTAAAGTTGAACCGTTGAACTGCACGCTGGAGTAGCGTTCGCCCAGACCGCGTACATAGACATACTTACCGTCGACGACGGTAATCCCCGTGACACGCTTTGCCGCTTCGCTCGCATCGGCGTCGGGCGTCTTAGCGATCTGTTCCGCAGAAATGGCATCCTGTGCTGCCGCTGCTTTTTTGCGTTTGCTGAGCAGAGCCGCCGAAGTGTTATCGAGGCGTTTTCCGGTAACGATAACCTCTGAAACCCGGGGACTCATCGCCGTCGAACCGGCGCCCACGCGTGCGGCATTGACTTTCACGCCGACAGACTGCGTTTGGTAACCACCCATCTGGTAGGTTATGCTGTGGTCGCCATAGGGTACGTTAGGGATGGAATAATTTCCATCGATATCGGTGACGGCAGACAGACCAAGTTCCTTAATAAAAGCCGTGACGCCGATCATGGGCTCTCCGTTGGCCGAATCGAGCACCTTACCACGGACGGTGCCGGTTTTGCCTGCCGCTGCAGCGGGTGCTGCTGGCTTTGCCGCGGGGGCGGCGCCGATGCTCTGGCTTGCCAGAGCGGTAATCAGAACGAAAGAAATAAATCCTTTCGCCGTTACATTGAATGTTTTTTTCATGCAATTTTTCCTTAATTTTGGCATTTATGTCCCCTTTTGTGCATCGCGACAGGTTGCAAACATTTATTTAGTCATTTGGCTAAATAATGAATTGTTGTGCCGGCGAGATAGCGGGGGGAATTTCATCTTATTCGAGCGTGAAACGAACGCGGATGTACATCTTGATGGGCACCGCTTTGCCGCCCGCAACATACGGGCTAAATTTCTTCGCGCGGTAGGTTTTCACCGCCGCCTCATCGAGGCCCAGCCCAAGTTTCTTACCCATCTGCTTCGCGCGTAATACTTTGCCGGTTTCGTCGATGACGACTTCGAGGGTTACCGTACCCTCGATGCCCGCAGCCCGCGCCTCGGGACTATAAGGTGGACGCACATCGGGCGACAGGTCGACGCCGCCGTTACCGCCTGCGACAGCCGCGTTTTGTGCAGTCGCAACGCGTGGATCTTCTTTGTCGGGATCGACGTCTTTCTTTTTGATAAACTCGTTGCCGAAAACTTCGTCGATCTCTTCGCGCGGTTTCGCTGGTTTCTTCTTGAACGGTTGCACGACATCGCCGAAGTCGACGCCCACCGCAATCTTATCGAGTTCTTCGTCCGAGGGGCCCCAGTTGATGTTGATAAACGTGTAACCGAGCGACAAGAGCAGCAGTACGCCACCCAACCAGATGCTCTTATGCCTGCTGATCCAGGGGATCAGCTCGTAGTTTTCGAATGTATTCGAAAGACCGGGGTAGAGTAGCTTACCGTCGGCGATACGAATGCCATCGAATGTCACGACACCGCCGCGCGACGAGCGTTTCGGGGCCGCAGCGGCGGATTTATTTTTTTCCGCAGCCATAAATCCTACTTGCCTTTCTTGGCCGAATCGACCGCGAGACCGACTTTACTGATGCCCGAGAGTTTAACGTCGTCGAGCACCTTGAGCATGTCGCTGTATTTCGTGTCTTTTTCCATGCGCAGAATCACGGCAACGTCTGGCTGCGCTTTTTTTGCGGCAGTCAGGCGCGGCCCCAGTTCTTCGAGGTTCTTCACGGGTTTGTCGCCCAGAAACACCTTGCCGTCGGGTTTAATCGTGATCGCGACTTTATGCGGTTCGCGTTTCATCGCGACTGCATTCACCTTGGGCAACTGAATCGGTACCGTGCGGTACTTCGTGAATTCGGCCGTCACCATGAGAATGATGACAAGTACGAGCATGATGTCGACGAGGGGAACGACATTGATGTCGCCGATCGTATCGTCGCCGCCGGAATCGCCTACTTTTGCGGCCATGTTTTACCGACCCGAGCGCGTCGCACGGCGCAGCGCCACAATGATGTTCGTGACTTCTTCAGAGTTAGACATCTTGCGTTTGATCGCCGATGTGAAGTAGTTGAAGAGCATTACGCAGGGGATCGCGACGCCAAGACCCATCGCCGTGGCGACGAGCGCTTCGGAGATACCTTTCATCACCACCTGCGGGCCCGCATCGGCGGCGCCGGCGAGGTCGCGGAAGGCTTTCATGATACCGAGAACCGTGCCCAAAAGGCCGATGAACGGCGCGTTGTTGCCGAGTGTTGAAAGGATCGGCAGGCGCGAGCTGAGGTAACGGCGTTCGGCGACCGTGGCGGCATTTGCATACGACTGAATCGTATCTTCGTCGTGCTGCCAGCCCTTGAGTGTCACAGCGGCGATGCGGCCTTCGACACCGTATTTGGGGGTCGATACCTCTTTGGCGAGTTCTTCGCCCGTGGCAGGGTTTTGGCTGAGTTTTTCAGTCACGAGGCGCACGAGGTCCGCATTGGCCGACTTGCTGTTGAGCAGTACCCAAAGGCGCTCGACACCCACCGCGAGCGCGATGAAGAAGAGGGCGATGAGAATCCAAAGTGCGGGGTCTTTGCTGTGAAAGATGTTGATATCGCCGGTTTCGGCGAAGGCGGCGGCCTCTTTATTGCCTTCAGCGCCTAGCGGAGCTGTTTCTGCGGTGGGGGCTGCGGCAGGGGTGCCCGGTTTCGCTGCTGCGGGGGCAGCTGCGGGCGCTGCGACGGGAGCCGCTGGTTTTGCCTGAGCCAATGTACCTGTCGTGACCAGAACTGTGCCCATAGCCAGCGCCATGAAAAGCAGAGTTCTAAGAGAGTATTTCGGTGTGTGTGGGATGTTTTTCATCTTTTTCTCCATTGCTGTTGTTGCGGGGGACATAACGGTAAATGCGTCATATTGTAAATTGTAAATTTAGCTAATTAACTAAATAATATGGATTGATGCACCGCGAAAGTCAGCCCCTTCGGCTATTAAAAGCGAGGGGGACGCACGGTAAAATCATTATTTAGTTATTTGACTAAATGACGTATTGTTGTTTACGCCTAATTGCCGCCCGTCAGCTTGTGTGCATGAAGAAGGATAAAGCCCAGAGTCTCGTCGAAAAAGCCAGCGCGCGGCTCGAAAAACTGCGCTCCGACAGTGCCGACTTAGGGGCTGCCATCAGCGTCGAGGCGCAGCAAGGTCTCGAGAAGGCGCTCGAGGCCTACCGCGACGCCACGGCGCATGTCGAGGGCGCCAAACGCGAATACGACCTGGTACGCAGTCACCGTAAGGTTGCGGGCCTCGAGTTGCGTGCGGCGTACAAGGCCGTCAAAAAACAGGCAGGCCTGGCGAAAGACGGCAAAAAGGGAAAAAAGAAGAAAAAGGGCGGGGATAATTACGGTCTTTGACCCGGGGTCTCGAATGAAACGAAGTTTCTCCGAATACGAGCATTGCGTCGAAAAATTACGGCGCATGGCGGGCATAGAGACGGCAAGGCCGAAATCCATCCGCGAAGCCTTGCGGGATAATTCATTCCATGATACCATTCAAGAGGCGGGGCATTGCCGCCTGCTCGATGGCTGGTCGCTCAGCGAGCAGACCGCATTTATCGAAAGCCTCGCGGGCTTAACCGACATGCAGAAGCGGGTGCGTGTGCATGAAATGTCGTATCAGCTGCACCGGGCGCATCGGGCCACACCCCACCTGGTATGAAACAGCCTGTGTTTTCATATTCCGCGACAAAACGCCGGCCGCGCTTCTTTGCAGGCACTTTGCTCTTATTCGTAAAAATATTCGCTATCGGTCTGCTCGCATCTACGGGGTTTTTCTCCGCCGACCCGGACTGGAAAACCAGCGTCGTCAAAGAAGGTATTACCATCGAGACGCGACCGGTATCGGGCTCCGCCTACAAAGAATTTCGCGCCCGTATGGTTTTAAAATCGACGCTCGAAAAAGCCAATCAGGTAATGCAGGATATCCCCGGTTATACACGCTGGATGAAAGATTGTAAAGAAGCCCGACGCATCGCGCAACTCTCGCCCACAAGCGGCATCATCTACTCGTTACAGTCCGCGCCGTGGCCCATTGCGCCGCGCGAAGCGGTGGTGAAGTATACCTACCGCAAAAGTGCGACCCCCGCGTCTTTTGAGATTTTTCTCGAGGCTGCGCCCGATGCCTTACCGCTGAACAGCGGCCATGTCAGAATCGCACGCCTCAACGGTTACTGGAAATTCTCACAGATATCTGCGCAGAGTATTGAGGTTGTCTATGGCCTGCATTCAGAGCCGGGCGGATATCTGCCCGACTGGGCTGTTTCGGCGATGGTGGCGCATCTGCCCTTCGAGACACTCAATAAATTGCGCAGCCGGCTGGAGAATTAGCCCTTGATCTCTGTCGCAGGCGCAGGTCTCGATACTAACTACCGCGGCAGTGCCGCAACCGCGTCGGAGTTAGCGCAGCGATGGCTGATCAAAACCGCGCTTGTCGACTTTGCCCTGCAGCCCATTGTACATCCGCTCACCGGGGTGCTGTTTGGGGTTGAAGCGTTACTGCGGGGTTTTGAAAAAGCTGGTTATTCGAATCCGCAGGGTTTTTTCGACGAGGCTTTTGCCGAAGATGCGCTTTTTATTGTCGATACCAGCCTGCGTGAAAAGGCGATCGCCAAATTTAAGCGCATCGACTTTCACGACAAGTTGATTCTTTTCTATAACTATGATCCGCGTATTCTCGAAATGCCGGATTACCGGCCGGGCGTCACCGAGAGGCTGATGACGAATTTTGACCTGCACCCGGGGCAGATTTGCTTTGAAATCAACGAAAAATACCCGATCGATTCGCACGAGGTTCTCAAAGGGTTCACGCGCAACATGAAAGAGCGTGGCATTAAGATCGCCCTCGACGATTTTGGTTCCGGTTTTGCAGGCATGGAGCTGCTTTACCACGCCGACCCCGGGTTTTTAAAGTTCGACCGATTTCTGATTTCGCGCATTGAAAACGACGCCCGCAAGAAAAATATCTGTGCGCATATGGTTGCGCTTTGCCGCATGCAGGGTATCACGACGATTGCAGAGGGCATCGAGACCGCCGCCGAGTTTCGTGTCTGCAAAGACATCGGTTTCGATCTCGTCCAGGGTTTTTTTATTCAGAAACCGCAGACCGATACGGCAGAACTGTTTTTTGTGAACGAGCACATCAAAGCTGCAGCCGATTCGGGCCAGCGGCGACGGCTCAACGACGTCGAACTGATTCAGCGCGAGATCTTGCAGATCGACACCATTGGTATTCACGACGACGTGCGTGTTTTACTCGATAAATTTCACGACCAGCAGACATTTAATTTTTTTCCCGTGCTCGATGAGCAGTTGAGACCTCTGGGCATCGTGCATGAAAAAACCATCAAACAGTATGTCTATTCGCCCTATGGCCGCGAACTGCTTTCCAATAAATCGGTGACGAAGGGGCTGCGCACCTTTATCACGCCCGTGCCGGTTGCCGATATCCATACGCCGCAAGACAAGATACTCGAGATTTTTCTGGCGAACCCCGAAAGCGAAGGGGTCATTATCGTGCAGAATACAGAATATTTTGGTTTTCTGAACGCCAAGTCGCTTTTGAATCTCATTCACGAGAAAAACCTGGCGCTTGCGCGCGACATGAATCCGCTGACGCGCTTACCGGGAAATACCGTCATTCACGGCTTTATGAGTAAAGTGCTGGCGCAGGCGGGGACATTCTGTTATTTTGCGTATTTCGATTTTGACAATTTTAAACCATTTAACGACCGTTACGGTTTTCGCCAGGGCGACCGGGCAATTCTGCTTTTTGCGGCAATTTTGCGCCGTCTGGTGCCCGGCGATTTTCTGATCGGCCATGTCGGCGGAGACGATTTTTTTATCGGCCAGGAATCCGCTGCGCGCAATGCCGGTGCTTTTCTGCGACTCGTTGAAGAGATTCAGGCAAATTTCAACGAAGAGGTAAAACCCTTCTTTTTACCTGAAGAGCGCGCCGCAGGTTATTATGCCTCGACAGACCGTGAAAATAAGGCGATGCAATTTCGCATCTTATCGATTAGCGCCGCGATTGTCGAGCTCGAACCCGGCAGAAAACCCGAAAAACCCGAGGATATCTCTGCCCTGTTGGCGCGCTTAAAAAAAGACGCGAAAAGCAGCACATCGGGGCGCGCATCGGCGGCATATCAGGCGGGCTGATATATGAATTTTCTTTGCCGCCTGAGTCAAAGGTGGTATGTTACCCGTAGCGGTGAGTCACAAGCATAGCAAGACATCCCTCGCGGCCCCCCAATATTATCCCAAAGAAGAATGCGGCATCGTCGCCGTCTATAACGTCGAAGAAGCGGCGAACCACGCTTACCTTGGGGCATACGCTTTGCAGCACCGCGGTCAAGAGAGTGCGGGTATCGTCAGCTCTGACGGCGAACGCCTCTACCGCTACGCGGGTATGGGCAAAGTGGCCGATGTCTTTACGCCACAGAAAATCAAACAACTGACAGGCCAGCACGCGATCGCGCATAACCGCTACTCGACGACCGGGGCCAGCTTCTTGCGCAATGCGCAGCCGATACGCTTCGAGTCGCGTCTGGGCACCATGGCGCTCGCGCATAACGGTAACCTGACCAACGCCGCGACGATACGCAAAGGGCTCGAAGACCTGGGGTCGCTGTTTCAGACTACGATCGATACCGAAGTCATCAGCCACCTCATCGCGCGTTCGCGCGCCGATAATTTTACCGACGCGCTGATTGAAGCGGTTAAGCAGATTCGCGGGGCCTATTCACTCGTAGTTCTCACCGGTAACACACTCTACGCGCTGCGCGATCCGAATGGTTTTCGCCCGCTCGTCATGGGCAAAAAAGACGAAGGGTTTGTCTTCGCCTCAGAGACATGCGCGCTCGACATCATCGACGCTGAATACGTGCGCGACGTCGAGCCCGGTGAGCTCATCACGGTGACGGCGCGCGGCATCGAATCTGTTTTTCCCTTTGGCAAGTCGTCGCAGAATCTCTGCATCTTTGAATACGTCTATTTTGCCCGACCCGATTCTTATGTCTTTGGAAAATCGGTCTACAACACACGCATGCGCATGGGTGAAATTCTCGCCGAAGAATCACCGGTACTCGCTGACCTTGTGATGCCCGTACCCGATTCGTCTTCGGTCGCCGCCCTGGGTTATTCGCGCAAAAGCGGCATTCCTTATCATATGGGTCTTATTCGCTCGCATTATGTCGGGCGTACCTTTATCGAACCCGATCAGAAGATCCGCGACTTCGGCGCAAAAATTAAATACAACGCAATAGCGTCTGTTGTGAAAGGCAAACGCGTCATTGTCATCGATGACAGCATTATGCGCGGCACGACAACGCGCAAGATCGTGAAAATGCTGCGCAACGCGGGTGCGAAAGAAATCCATGTGCGGATTGCCAGCGCGCCGACGCGGCATCCCTGTTATTACGGTATCGATATTCCGCACCACTCAGAGCTCATCGCCGCGACGCACACGATTGAAGAAATCATCAAATACCTGCGCGTCGATTCGCTGGCCTACCTGTCACTCGAGGGCATGCAGCGCGGTGCCGAAGAGACCCCGACTGGCGAGCTCAGTGGAGGGGAGAACTCACCCCAGGCTTCGTACTGTACCGCCTGCTTTGACGGCAAATACCCGGTGCGCCTCGAGGAAAATGAAGCGATCTACTCGAACCAAAAAACCCTCTTCAGCGAATACGAAATCGAAGAAAGCGCGTAAGCGCGGTGCTTCGACGGCGCTTCGCAGCCGCACAAAGCCTGCTGCGGCCCTGCCGCGGCTCTCCGCTTTGGAGCAGAGTCGAAGCCAGCCTGTGCTTATTGTCGCCGGAGAAGAATCCGGGGATATTCTCGGCGGCGCGATTGTGCGCGAGGTGCTCAAAAAGAGAAAGCTCAGCTTGTGGGGGTGCGGTGGTCGCCGCATGGCCGAAGCTGGCATGGAAATTTTTTATCCCGCCGAAAAGCTTGCGACCATCGGTTTCTGGGAAGCCGCTAAAAACTATCGGCGCCTCAGTAAGATCGTAACTCAGCTCGTTGACAAAGCCGTGGCGACCAACACGAAAGAGGCCTGGTTGATCGACTTTCCGGGTTTTAATATTCTGCTGGCGAAAAAACTCAAAGAGCGGGGTATTCGCTCGACCCTGATCGTGTCACCCACAGTCTGGGCGTGGAAGTATAACCGCGTCTTCAAGATACGCGAGCGTTTCGAACGTGTGCTATGTCTCTACGATTTCGAACCCGGGATCTACGAAAAGATCGGCGTCGAGGCGCATTATATCGGACACCCACTGACGGCGGAAACAGCCGTATTCAAGTCGAAAATCGCGCGCACGGGTAATCCCCTGAAAAAAGTACCGGCCCTGCGAGAAGTTTTCAGAAAAAAACAACCGCTGATCGCGATTCTGCCGGGGTCACGGCCCGCCGAGATACACCACCACACGGCGCGCATTCTTGCGGGCGTGCGCGAGTTTCAGAAAAAACATTCCGGGTATGCGTTTGTGTTGCCAGCGGCAAATGAAAAGATCCATAAGCTGCTTGCGGCCTATGAACTGCCGCCCGATACTTACCTGACAGAGTTCAGCGCGCGGTATGTGCTGAGCACTGCGACCGCAGCCATTGCCTGTTCGGGTACCGTCACTCTCGAATGCGCGCTTTTTGGCGTGCCGCATCTGATACTCTACCGTTCGTCGTGGTTATCGTATGCGATCTTCAAAGGTATCATTCGTATTCCTTACATTGGTATGGTTAATGTGCTCGCCGGAAAATTCATCGTACCCGAATATCTGCAGTACGCATTGAAGCCCGCGAATATCGCCGCGGAGCTGGAAAAGATATTAGACGATGACGCTTACCGTGCCACGCAAAAAGCCGAGTTAAAAAAAATCGCGGCGCGGCTCACCGCATACGAACCTGCAAAACAAGCTGCGAGAATTCTGACAGAAAAGCTCAGTTCTTAAAGCGCGCGGCGACGGTCATATAGATAATTCCAGCGTATGCCTGGTTGAGTACATTGTACCGGTAACGGTATCCGGTGCTGACATCCGCATTTTCTGCAAAGGCATAGGTCAGCGATGGTTCGAGTGAATGCCATTGATCGCTGCTGTTTTTCGTGTCGATGACCATGAAGTAGGGGATAGCCAGGTTAAGGGCCCCGACAATACGCCAGCGTAACCGCGCACGCAGCGAAAGACTCAGGTCTTCGCGCATCGGTAACGCGGTGTAGGTCGTCTGCACATATGTCGGTGCGAGGGAGCAATCGAGCAGGAGATCCGGAGTTTTCACAAAGACGACTTTCATGCCCGCGCCTGACAGAAACTTACCGCGCACCGAAGCGATCACATTGGATTCATAGGTCGCAAAGGTGAACGCTTCGAGCCATTTCAGCAGATAGCGGTCATAACCCCCGCCGATGATCGAGTTAAACTTACCTTCGGATGTCGAAAGACCGCCCAGAATCTGCGTACCGAGGCGCGCCGAGTTAACCCCGTCGCTGTAAAGCAGGGAGTTGTCTTGCCTGAGGCTCTGCACCGCATCAAAATACGAGTACGAATAACCCGCCGCCAGGCGGGCTGTCAGAAGGCGCGCACTCTTCACCTCAACCGGTTCGGTGTCGGTAACCGCGTTGGCATAGATCGCCGCGGGGAGAAATCCCACTGTAAAAAAGAGGAAACGCCTTAACATCGGATGACCGACAGCGTGCGTTTTTTATTCTCTCGGCAAACAAGAATATTACTCAAGCATTTCACCCGAATCATACGAGAATCAATATATGAAAGTCTCCATTTTATGCATCGCGCTTTTCGCATTCATCGCCTGCCGCGCCCCGCAGGCAAAAACCAGCGCCGCCGACCCGGCGCAACAGGCGAAGACCGAAGGGGGCGATCCCGTTCTGCAAGACGGCCTTGCCGCCGACGAACGCGGCCAACAGGCAGTGATGAGCGAAGGTTATGCTTCGTGGTATGGTAAAGAGCTGCAGGGACGCCCCACCGCGTCGGGCGAAAACTTCGATATGAATAAAATGACCGCAGCGCACCGGGATTTTCCGATGAACTCTCTGGTTCTCGTCAAGAATATCGATAACGGCAAAAAGGCCATGGTCAAGGTCAATGATCGTGGCCCCTATGTTGAGGGTCGTATCATCGACGTGAGTTATGCCGCGGCACGCGAACTCGGTTTCGCCGAAAAGGGCGTCGCGAAAGTACAACTCGAACTGGTGCAGGCAGGTGAGGATAACTTTCTCGCAAAAGCCGGCGGGCCGGTAAAAGGCAAAAAACGCGGGGCGAAGAAAGGCAAGGCCGAAGAAGAGATTATCGAACCGGTTGAAGCTGAAAGCGTCGCCGCAGCGGAAGACGACGGTGAAGACCCCAAGATCAAATCGGCGAAAGAAAAGCTCGAGTTCCTCGACGGCAAAAAGCCCAAGGGGTTTACCGTACAGGTCGGGGCCTTTCGCAAAAAAGTAAACGCCGAGCGTCACCGCGATGAAATACTCGAAGCGTACCCGCAGAAGAGCTTTATCGCCACCAACGGAAAGTGGCACTTCGTCTGCATCGGCGATTTTAAGTCGAAAAAACAGGCGAAAGATTTTCTGAAGAAGCTGAACGAAGACGGCATCGAGGTCATGTACCGCGGTAAAGTCAGCTAAGTTCGCGAAGAAACTTTTTCATTACTTTTCAGGCCGGCGGTCTTCATAGGACAGACCGTCGGATTCTCATTATGAATATCGAGACGATGCGGTTTGTAGATTATTACGCGGGAGTGCCGCTGTGTTTTGTCGCGTCGTTTTGGGTGTTGCTCACCCGCGTGTTTACCTTTCGCAAGCCCGAAAAGCCGCGCCGTATGGTA